>DAOVXU010000206.1 GCA_030635995.1 Arcobacter sp.
GAGCCGTTATATCTATCTTGGAAATAATGCCCTTGAACAGTTAAATATATTAGAATCATCACATCAACCAAGCTTATTTAATCTTATTAATAATACCTCAACTGCTATGGGAAAACGACTTTTAAAAGAGAGATTATCGCATCCTATAAAAGATGAAGATGAACTAAATAGAAGATATAAACTTTCAAAAGATTTGTATGATTATCATATGCCTATTGAGAATTCTATGGGAAGTATTTACGACATTGAAAGACTTGCAAGGAGAATTAAGCTAAATCGTTTACATCCTTTTGAACTCTCGTACCTTTATGATTCACTTTTTTCTATTAAAGAGGTTATTAGTTTTATGGAGAGTTATAATTTTATAAAATCACCTTGCAGTAGTGATGAAGTAAATATTTTTATGGATAGTATATCTAATACTTTTGAGCTTGATATTGGTGCAAAATTTATGTTAAAAGATATATCTACAAATATGATAAAGCCAAATATTGATGATAAAATTGATACATTTTTAAAAGAGAATGAGGAGTTAGAAGATAAACTAAATCTATTTAGAGAACATATTTTAGAGTTACTAGGAACGGCTGATAGTAATTTTGTAACTATAAATAGACTTGATAAAGAGGGTTTTTATATACAGCTTACAAAAAATAGATACTCATCTATAAAAGATAAGCTTTTGTCTTCACATATAATTATAGATGATGAATTATATTTGTTTAAAGATTTTAATATAAAAGTACAAACTACAAATGTAAAAATATCAAATAGATTAACTTCCACAATTTCAGATAAGTATGTACATAATTTAAGAAAAATTATAGAACTAAATAAGATAATATTTCAAGAACAGATAGAATATTATGATAAAAAGTTTAGTGAAACTTTAAATGAACTAGTAAATTTTATAGCAGAGGTAGATGTAACAATATCAAATATAAAAACAGCTAAAAAGAATAATTATATTTGCCCAGTTATAATTAAAACTCCAGTCCAAGAGAATTTTATAGAGTTAATTCAAAGTAGGCATCCTATAATAGAATCAGGGGAAGAGAATGGTCTATTTGTACCAAATGATATAGTTTTAGGCAATTTAAACTTAGTAAAAGATGACTATAAAGAAAATGTTATCATAAAATATTCAAAACCGATAAATATCACTGATAATCATATGACAGGTGTACTTTTATATGGTATAAATTCAAGTGGTAAATCATCATTGATGAAAACAATTGGACTTTGTGTAGTATTAGCCCAAAGTGGTTTTTTTGTACCGGCTAGTTCTATGAGATTTTCACTTTTTGATGCACTATTTACAAGAATAAGCGGTGCTGATAATATCGCAAGGGGATTATCATCTTTTGCTGTTGAGATGTTGGAGCTTAAAAATATATTCAATAGAGCAACCGCAAAGTCACTTATACTAGGCGATGAGATTTCACATAGTACAGAAACAATGAGTGGACTTAGTATAGTTGCATCTGCGATTTTAAAACTATCAAAACTAAAATCAATATTTATGTTTGCTACACATCTACATCAATTACCAGAGATTAAAGAGATAGAGGTGTTAAGAAATATAATATGTTTACATCTTAGTGTGCTTTATGATGAGGGTGATGATAAGCTAGTATTTAATAGAAAATTATCTTATGGAAGTGGAAGTTCTATGTATGGACTAGAGTTTGCAAAATCTTTACATATGGATAAAGAGTTCCTAAAAATGGCAAATGATATAAGAAAAAAGATTACAGATGATTATAATACAGTAGAGAGATTGACACAGAAAAAAACAAGCAAATACAATAAAGATTTATACATAACAGCTTGTGCGATATGTGGAAGTGCAGTTGATGATGTTCACCATATAAAAGAGCAAAAAAGACAAGATGAAAAAGGTTTTATTGGACATATAAATGTAAATCATAAACATAACCTTATCCCTTTATGCAAAAAACATCATAAAGCAGTTCATGATGGGAAAATAACTATAAATGGTTTTATAACAACTTCAAATGGACTTGAACTACACTATACAGATTTAGAGGATTAAATTGGCAATTCTATAAAAAACTTCGCACCATTATTCGTATTTTTAACATACAACTTACCTTTTAAGCTTTGAGTTATTATATTATAACTCATACTAAGTCCCAATCCTGTACCTTGACTTTGATGTTTTGTTGTAAAATATGGATTAAATATTTTTGAAATATATTTATCAGGTACTCCTCCTCCATTATCTTCTATAGTTATTATTGCTTTACTGTCATTTTTAGTTAAAGATATCTCTATCCATGGCTTTTGTATATTATTTTGAATTAAAACATCTTTTGCATTATTTAAAAGATTTATAATAACTTGTTCTAATTCACCTGTAACTATTGTTATTGAAATTGGATTTGAATAATCTATATATTTTTTTAATTTTATAAAATGATTTTGAAGTGAGGAATCAATAATCTCTAAAGTTTTATCAATTCTATCTTGTAAAACTACCTCTTTAAGTTCTTTTTCCTCTTTTATAAAATCCCTAAAGGTATCTATTGTTTTGGATAGATGATCTACATATTGATTTACTCTATCCCCTTTTTGTTTTATAATATCAAATAGCTCATCTCGATCATTTTTATTATTAAGATTATATTTATCATTTTGCATTTTTATTTGCATACTTAAAATTGCTGAACTAATCCCTGATAATGGTTGTCTCCATTGGTGAGCTATATTCCCTATCATCTCTCCCATACTTGCCATTTTGGCTGATTCTAGTAGTTGTCGCTCTTTTTGGATGTTTTTTTCAACCTCCTCTTTTACCCTTTTTTCAAGAGTTTCATTTAAGATTTGTGTTTCTTGTTCACTTTGTTCTAATTCTTCATTTATAACTAACCGTTTTTGAGATTCTTCCTCAATAGCATTTTGAAGTTCTTTTAATTTAGTAATATCAGTGAAAGTAATTACATACTCTTCGTCTTTGATTTTTGTGCCACTTGTATTTACTTGAAATGTGTGAACATTATTTTCTAAATCTTTCATTTTTACTTGATGTATA
>DAOVXU010000226.1 GCA_030635995.1 Arcobacter sp.
AAGGCATAGCTATCCAGAAACTTTTTCCAATAGTTTTTAAATCTTCAATTAATCTGTTTTCATCTTTTTGAAATCTTTGGCTTACACAAACAAAAATACCATCAAATTCTTCTATGCTTCTATTTACATTTGCCATAGTCATATCATCAAGTGTTTCATTATTGTAAATAATAATATCAAATTTATCATCAACATTTAACTGTTCACTGTATGTCACAGTTGCAGTATGTTTTGCCATCTCTTCTTTAAAGTTAGCATTCACACTACCAACTACTAAAACTTTTTTAGCCTCAATATGTGTGCAAAGTGGAATATGGATCATCATCTCATTATATATTGTATTATTATCTAACATTTTATGTTGCCTTTTTATTTTATAAATATTATATTATCTAAATTTTTTTAATTTAATATGAAAGTTACCATTAGATGATATGTTAAAGCGGTACTTAATCCAGCAAATAACCCTGCAACTACATCATCACCCATCACACCTAAGCCCCCCTCTACTTTTTCATCAATTTTACCTATAATAGATGGTTTCCAAATATCAAAAAGTCTAAAGTATAAAAATGCAACAAATGCCATTATATAACTATCTGCCGTAACACCAGCCACACTTAAGGCTATCCACATACCTGCAAGTTCATCTATAACTATCTCTTTACCATCGTGAGTACCAACCTCTTTTTCATAGATATTAATCTGTTTTATTGATAATATAGTTATAAGAATTGATGCTAAAAAGATAGTGCTAATATCAAGAAATTGAAGTAAGACCATAGCCATTATTAAAGCTACAAAACTACCAACAGTACCAGGAGCTTTTGGAGACAGTCCACTATAAAATAGTGTTAAAAAGATTTTTCTTGAAGTTGAATTCATTTTTTACTCTTTTCTATTCCAAATTTCTTTCTTTTTTCCCAAAGTGATTTTCTACTAATTCCTAATTTTTTACTAAGTTCTGTATCTGGGTATTTTGATTGAAATTTTAAAACCATCATTTTTACATAGTCATTAATAGTTAAAATGGAATCATTTGCCGTTATTGTATTTTTATTTTTTATAATAAATTTTTCAAATGATATATTTTGTTCATCTTCAAAAGAACATAAAATAACATCTATATCTAATAAACTTTTTATTAACAACTCTTTAGCAGTATTTTTAATATTGTGAAGGTCATAGATATATATCAATTTATTTTTATAGACACTTAGATCTACTCTTGGATTTTTAGCTAAAGAGATAAATTGAATCTCCTTATTCAGCTTTTTTGCTACATCAAATACAATTTTATCTGCAACCTTCTGATCATTTGTCTCTATTAGAAAAGGTAACTCTTTTGGTAAACTACCTTCATATGTAATATTGTCAAAAAGAAATTCCATATAATTTGTAAGATGTTCATTTTGTTCTTTTAGTGTATTGAACTCTTGAAAATGCTTTATTTTTCTTATCAATTCATCCATAGAAAAAGGTTTCGCTACATAGTCATTTGCACCTGCTTTTAAAGGTTTAGTTACTGTTGCATCATTTATATAAGACACCAATAGTATAATTATAGTATTGGGATATTTTTTTATAATATCTTGAGTATTTCCAATTTGTATATTAGTTGATAATAATATAGCATCATATTTTTTTGTTTTATCAACCTCTTTTATAGTAGCATGATGTGTAGGATTATGCCCCTCCTCTTGTAATCTTGAGGCAACTTTTTGTGCTAAGTATATCTCATCTTCTAGTATTAGTATATCCATATTTATCTCTCCTGATGATTAGACACTTTAGTCCAATCATAATATTTCAGTGATGCAACACTTTGTACTGCTACAGCTTCTTCTCTACCAATAAAACCAAGTTTCTCAGCTGTTGTTGCTTTTATATTTATTTTATATTTTGGTATATTTAAAAGCTTAGAAAGTTTTGTTTTTATTGCAAGTTTGTGGGGATTTATTTTTGGTATTTGGGCAATTATTGTTAAATCAATATTATTTATCTCATATCCAACATTTTTAACAAATAAAACAATATATTTTAAAAGTTTTTTAGAATCAGCACCTTTATATTTTTTGTCTGTATCGGGGAAAAATTCTCCAATATCACCAGCACCAATTGCACCTAATAACGCATCAATAATACTATGTATTAAAACATCCCCATCACTATGTGCTTTAAATCCATATTTACACTCTATCTTAACCCCACCAAGTACCATCTGTTTATCTTTTTCAAATGGATGTATATCTATCCCTGTACCTACAAAAGTATTTTGGCTTGGTGCTTTTAAACATTTTAAGTCGTTTAGCTCATCACCAAAAGTTAATTTTTTTGATTGGGGACTACCTTTGATATAAAATATTGTACCACCAATATCTTTTATTGCACTACTATCATCTGTAAAAGTTTTACTATTTTTTAGTGCATCTTTTAATATAGTTGTTTTACTTAATTGTGGGGTTTGTATTAGTTTTATATTTTCTCTTGGTATGGTTTTATTTTCATAAACAACAGTATCACTTACATCTAAATAAGGAACTATA
>DAOVXU010000152.1 GCA_030635995.1 Arcobacter sp.
AATTTTTACATTTTTTAGATACAATCACGTAATATTAAAAAAGGGTTCAAAATGACACAGTTTTATTTTTTCTTGAGGCTTTTAAAGGAATCTTTTAGAGATTTGATTCCTATTGTTTTAGTTATATTGTTTTTTCAACTAGCAATTATACAGGCTATTCCTGGTAATTGGGTACCAACAACGATTGGTATGATAATTGTTGGTGTTGGTCTTGCTATATTTTTACAAGGTTTGGAAATTGGTATATTCCCTGTTGGTGAGGGATTAGCTAGAGATTTTTCAAAAAGTGGTTCTACAATGTGGATTCTTATTTTTGGATTTATGGTTGGTTTTGGTACAACTATAGCTGAACCTGCTCTTGCTGTTATTGCTGATAAAGCTGCTAGTATAAGTAGTGGTAGAATTGATGCAGGTATGCTTAGGTATGTAGTTGCAGGTTCTGTTGGATTTGCTATACTTCTTGGTGTTCATAGAATTATCAAGGGTTTTCCAATCCATTACTATATTATAGCTGGTTATATTGCTGTTGTATCTGTTACATTTTTTGCTCCTCCTGAAATTATAGGTCTTGCATATGATTTAGGTGGAGTTACTACCTCTACTGTAACAGTTCCACTTGTGGCTGCTATTGGTATTGGTCTTGCTTCTACTATTAAAGGTCGAAATCCTATTATTGATGGATTTGGATTAATTGCTTTTGCATCACTAACTCCTATGATATTCGTACAAGTTTATGGAATATATGTATATACTTTTGTTGAAGCTACAGAGGTTACTAAAATTGTTGTAGAAGCAACAGTTTCTCAATCTACAACAATATCTTTAGAGTCTTTTGTAATGGGTTTAATTGCTGTTATCAAAGATGTTATGCCTATTTTTATTATGATTTTCTTTTTTCAATATATTATACTTAAAAAGAAAATTGATAATTTAAAAACAGTACTTATTGGATTTGTATTAGTTATTTTAGGACTTTATGCGTTTATTCTTGGTCTTGAAATGGGTCTATTTGCTTTAGGTGAATCTATGGCATACCAATTAACTCAATTAAATAATAACTGGATAATCTATTCATTTGCATTTGCTATTGGTTTTTCTACAACTATGGCAGAACCTGCACTTATGGCTATTGCTAAAAAAGCAAAAGAGATTAGTGATGGTAAAATTAATGATATGACATTAAGGCTATTTGTTGCTTTTGGTGTTGCTTTTGGTATCGCTTTAGGTGCATTTAGAATTGTAGATGGTGGACAAATTCACTACTATATTATAGTTGGGTATGCAATAGTTGTAGCACTTACATTTATAGCTCCTAAACATATTATCCCTATTGCTTTTGATTCTGGAGGGGTAACAACTTCTACAGTAACTGTTCCATTAGTTGCAGCTCTTGGTATTGGTCTTGCTACAAATATTCCAGGAAGAGATCCTTTACTTGATGGTTTTGGTTTAATTGCTTTTGCTTCATTATTCCCTATGATTACGGTTATGGCTTATGGTATTATTGTTGATAAATTCCATGTTAAAGGTGATACAGAGATTGCAGATGCTGATGAAAAAGCAGGTTCAAGTAAAATTCATGGTTCATTAGAGGGTGTTGATGATATGAGTTTATCAACTATTAATCTTGATGCAACTCATTTAAGACATTCATTATCATTAGATTTTTCAGCTGTTGTTGTGATAGTACCTAAAGGTAAAAAAGATGATGCTCTTCATGCTGCTAAAGATGCAGGAGCATCTGGTGTAACAATTATGGCTGCAAATGGTATGGGTCTTGCTGAACTTGACAATTTCTATCGACATTCACCAGAAGAGAATGATGTGATGCTTCTATTTATAGTTCCAAGTGCTATTGTTGATGGTGTTATAAAAGAGATGATTAGAAAACTACATATTACTACAAGTGGTGATGGTATCGCATTCTGTGTACCTATCTCTCATATGAAAGGTATCAGTATGAGACAAGAAGATCTTTTTGAAAAAGAGATTGAAGAGTTATCTAAGGAATTATAGTGAAATATATATTGGCAATGGCATTATTTATTAGTAGTTTATTAGCTAATAATAGTGATTTTTTAGAACCTAACGAAGCTTTTAAAATTAATATTTTTGAAAAAAAAGAGACTGTAAATATTAATATTAAATTAGATGAAGCAATATATCTATATGATAAATTTTTAAAAATTTATATAGATAAAATTGATGTAACAAAAAAAGTATTTACAAAAAAACCAATAGAATATCATGATTTTATTGTCCATTTTGGTACATTTGAGATTGTAGTACCTAAAGAACTTATTAAGAATACTATAAATAATAAAGAAGATTATACAGTAAAAGTAAAATATCAAGGTTGCTCTAAAAAAGGGCTTTGTTATGCTCCTATGAACAATATATATACAGGTACATTTGGTAGTCCAAAAACTATAGTACATAGTTCTGAACATGAAGATGAAACTACAAGTATTACAAATGTATTAAGTGGTGGTAATATTTTTCTTATTTTGATTACATTTTTTGGTTTTGGATTGCTTTTATCTTTAACACCGTGTATTTTCCCTATGATACCTATTTTATCAAGTATTATAGTTCATCATACAAATAAAAATGATGGAAAAATATCGGCATCTCAAGGTTTTATGTTATCTTTAGTTTATGTATTATCTATGAGTGTTGCATATACTATTGCTGGTGTTTTAGCAGGATTATTTGGTGCAAATATTCAAGCTATGCTTCAAAATCCTTATGTACTTGTAGGATTTGCTGGTGTATTTGTAGCTCTTGCGTTTTCACTTTTTGGGTATTATTCCCTTGAATTACCTCAAAGTTTTACAAATAAAATAAATAAATTTACAGGTGACCATGATGATAAAGGTATGGTTGGGGTTGCCTTGATGGGATTTTTATCAGCACTTATTGTTGGACCTTGTGTTGCTCCACCACTTGCAGGTGCTTTAGTATATATTGGACAAACAGGTGATGCAGTTCTTGGAGGAGTTGCTTTATTTGTTATGAGTTTAGGACTTGGAACACCACTATTGCTTGTAGGGTTAGGGGCAGGAAGATATATGCCAAAACCAGGTGGCTGGATGGAGACTGTATCAAAAGTATTTGGTGTAATTATGATAGCTTTAGCTATTTATATGTTAGATAGATTATTGGAACAATGGATTATATTTGTTTTATATACATTACTATGTATAGGAAGTGCTATTTATCTTCTAAAAAATACTAAAACTTTTGGGAAAATAGTAGCTATTATACTTTTAATGATAGGTGGATACTCTGGATATTTATCTACAAATACAGTAAAAGAGCATGTTTATTTTGAATATATCACTACAAGTATTGAGCTTGATGAAAAAATTAAAAATAGTACTAAGCCAGTTATGCTAGATTTTTGGGCATCTTGGTGTGTATCTTGTAAAGAGTTAGAGCATATCACTTATGCTGATCCTAAAGTTCAAGAATTTTTAGATGGTTATTTACTTCTTAAAGTTGATGTAACTAAGAATACAAAAGATGATAAAGAATTAATGAAAAGATTTCAAGTATTTGGACCTCCTGCATTAATATTCTGGGATAAAAATGGTAAAGAGGAAAAATCTAAAAAAATAATAGGATATAAAAATCCAAAAGGTTTTTTAGATATAGTAAATAGGTAGATATTGAAGAGTTAAAAATTAGATGATAGTTTTATCATATTTGAATAGATAAATTCATCGTCTCTTTTATTGAATTTTATATCAAAGTTATATCTATTTGTTATTTTACTTCCATTTGCATCTTGTTTTAATATTAAAACTTGATTGCTTAATTGGACTGATTCCATTAGATCATGGGTAATAAATAATATCCCTAACTCTTTTTTTTCAACTTTTTGGATTAGTATTTTATAAATTTCTTTTTTTAGACCAATATCAAGAGCTGAAAATGGTTCATCTAAAAATAAAAGTGAGGGTTGTGTAACTAAAGCTCTTGCAAAACTAACTCTACTTTTCATCCCTCCACTTAAATTTTTTGGGTATTTTTCAAAATCATTTTTATTAAGTCCAAGTGTTAGTGCCATCTTTTGTGACTTTTGTATAATCTCTTTTTTTGTAAAATCTGAATCTTTTAAAGATAAAGAGATGTTTTCAATAACATTTTGCCAAGGCAGTAGTCTATGCTCTTGAAATACAAATGATGATTTTATAAAACTATTATTAATAGTCCCTTTTGATTGTTTTAATAGCTTTGCACATATTTGTAAAATGGTAGTTTTTCCACAGCCACTTTGACCTAAAAGAGATAATATATCTCCTTTATCTAAAGTAAAACTAATATTATTAAGAATTTTATTATTTTCAAAACTAAACGAGATATTTTCTACAACTATTTTCTCCAAGATTCCATCCTTTTTTTCATAGGTTCTA
>DAOVXU010000237.1 GCA_030635995.1 Arcobacter sp.
AAAGTGTAAAAACATTTACAATATCAAAAATACATAATGGTAAAAAACAATGTGGGAGATACAATTGGATAAACAAGATACTTTTAAATGGTAACAGTGAGGATATAGCTATATAAAACCAAACTTAAGAGTAAAATGATATAATATATTATGAAAATAACTTATAATATAGATGATAATTTAAAAGAAGATATAACATTACAATTAAAACAAATTAGAAATATGGTAGTCAAAGAGAGATTAACTTATGTATCGATGTTTGTTAATGGTATGTATAAACAAGATATTGCAAAAATCACAGGTAGAACTAAAGATACTGTAGGTAAATGGATAACAGCTTATTTTGAAGGTGGGATTAAAGCTTTACAAGATAATAGAGGTGGGGATCATAAAAGTTTTTTAACAAATGAAAATAAACAAGAGTTAAAAAATATCATTATAAATACATATCCTATAGTATTTAAAGGCTGGGATGGTAAAATAATAGTTGATTTAATTCAAACTAAATATGGTGTAACATATACAAGAGCTGGTGTATATGCATTACTAAAGAGTTTAGGTATTACTCATAAGATAGCTACAAAAACTGATCCTAAGAAATCAGAAGCAAAAATTGCTACTTGGAAAGAAGAGATAAAAAAAACTACTTGAACTTCCTATAAATACCATCCTATTATCTCAAGATGAAAGTAGATTTAGTTCAGAGACTAATAGAGTTACTTCTTGGTCTCCAAGTGGCTTATCAGTAGTTTATTCAGGCTATAGATATGGTACTTCACTTAATTGTTTTGGCAGTATAAATCTCAAAGATGGAAATCTTATTAGCTCATTTCATGATAAGGGCAATGCTGAAGCAACAATAGAACACTTAACAAAAGTTAGACAAAATTATGATGAATATATACCTCTTGCATTTTTTATAGATAATGCTTCATGGCACAAAACACTTGCAGTTCAAGAGTATTGTAATAACAATAATATTACTTTACTATTTCTACCACCTTACGCACCTGAATATAACCCTATTGAAAGAGTATGGAGTTTTATAAAAAGTAAAATCAAACAAAAGTTCTTTCAAACTGCTAAAAAGTTTAAATTATTTGTACTTAATTTATTTGGAAATATAAATATAACAGACTCTGATAAACTTTCTAATCATTGCTGTAGTTTAATTTAATCTTAAGTTTGTTTTAAGATAGCTATATATGCTACAGAAGAGCAAAGAGATCCTTTACTATATTGCAAATTATTTATAGATGGGTGGACTTGGTATATAACTGAATTATCTATCGATAATGATCTAGCATTTGGATATGTTGTATCACCATTCAGCAGTGAATAAGGATATATTTCACTACTTGACATAAAAGAGCTAAACGGAAGTCTGGGTATAGGTATTGAGAGAGATTTGCATTTTAAACCTGCACCACTTTCAACCATAAAAAAGGCTTCATGAATGGATAATACATATATTCAAAGTGAAGCAAAAAAAGGTTTTGAAAATTGGACAAAAGAGGGATGGGAATTTCTACTAAATAATAAACATTACAAAGATATAGCTATTACAACTTTAGCAAATATACTTGATCTTGAACAATCTGTAGAATTTACATTTAATAGTTTATATTATGAAATATTTGAGTCTGCTGATACAGGGTATGTTGTTAATATTTATTCTAGCGATGAAAAAGATAAGTACGACTGTTATTTAGAAAAATATAATATTGATGGTGGACTTTGTACGGGCAGTACAAAAGATGCAATTGAATTTATGCTATAAGCTCATAATGGAAAAATCATTATAGAGACTAGAACATTAAAATGGCTTCTTGAAGTATGGGAAAGCTTTGGATATGAAGCTTTTAAACTAGAGCTTAAAGAGCTAGGGCTACCTAAAAAAGGTTTCACTATTACAGAAATAAGAAAAACCATTTTAGAAGATAGTGAAATTATGGATGGGTATATTCAAGTATCAGCCTTTGAAGTTAAGGAAGTTCCTTATATAAAATCACCAGTAATCAAAAAATAAAACTCAGAAAAAGGAGAGCCAATGCAACAACCTACAATGAGAGATATGATCAACCTTTTTAAACAAAATAATTATGTAGAAATTGGATATATCGATGGTATTAAAAGATTTTATCTATCATAATAAAGAAAATTCTATAGCTATTTTTGGTAGTTGTAGTCTTTTCTTTTTTTCTTTTCAAAATCCCTAACTTTGTATATCGTATCAAATTATAAATCATCGTAAATCTCAATAGTTTAGAATTTTGTATACCAAGTTATCCTATACACTTATTTTAGGATTAAAGTATTATATATTAAGAATATATATAAAATATATTAAGAACTATTACTCTCATATAAACATATTTCTATTTATATAGATAAGGAAT
>DAOVXU010000093.1 GCA_030635995.1 Arcobacter sp.
AGTTTTTAGCCATTTTCTGCTTCCTTTTTAGCAAAATTCATCAATCCCCCATCTGCTAATAATTCCTGCATAAAAGGTGGAATTGGTGTAAATTTATATGTAGTTTTTTTATCTATATTATTAATACTACCAGCTTCTAAATCTATAGAAACCAATTCACCCTCTTTAATATCTTGAGCATTTTCAAGTTCAAATATAGGAAGCCCCATATTAAAAGCATTTCTATAAAATATTCTAGCAAAAGTTGGAGCAATAATAGCGGCAACACCTGCAGCTTTAAGTGCTATTGGAGCATGTTCTCTACTACTACCACATCCAAAGTTTTCACCTGCAACTATTATATCTCCAGGTTGAACTTTTGATGCAAAATCAGGATCAGCATCTTCCATAACATATTTAGCTAGATGGTGTGGGTCACTACTATTTAAATATCTTGCAGCAATTATTAAATCAGTATCAATATTGCTACCAAAAGTCCATACTTTTCCAGTTATTTTATTCATATTATATATTTCCTAAATGTTAAATTATTTTGCATTTTATCTAAAGTTTTAGAAAAAGAAGATTAAATATTCTTTTATAAGATTATTTGGGTATAATACATCCTTATTTTTTACAAAGGGTAATCCATATGGCAGTTAAAGATATAAATAAATCTATCGAAAAAATTATTAAAGAACATAAAGATGATATACTAACTTATGAAAGTATAATCAAGATATTTCCAAAAGCACCTACAGTAACTATTGTTAAAAAAATTATTGCACAAGCACAATTATTTAATGTTACACTTGTTAGTTCTAAAGAGTTAGCAAAAAGACTGAATATTAAAGAGGCAAAAAGAAAAAAAGAAGCAAGAGAAAAACTTAAAAATGCTACAGAAGCAGAACAATTTGATCTTTTAAAAGATAAAGAACAAATGGAGTGGAGTCGAAGTGATTCCCCTGTACGAATGTACTTAAGAGAGATGGGAAAAGTAAATCTTCTTACAAAAGAGGAAGAGGTAGAGATAAGTAAACTAATGGAGCAGGGTGAAGATGCTATATTGGATGCTATTTGTTCAGTTCCATATTTAGTTGATTTTATTTTAGAATATAAAGAACCTTTAGTAAATAGAGAAAGAAAAGTTAAAGAATTATTTAAAAGTTTTGATGAAGATGATGATTCTAGTTCTAGCGATAATAATACTGAAGATGAATCAGCAGAAGTTATTGAAGAGGATGATGACACAAAAAAGAAAAACAAAAATAAAAAGTTAGATAAAAGAGCTGAAAAAATTATAGAAGCTTTTAAAGCTTTAGAAAAAACAAAAAAAGATTGGATGAAATTTTGTGATAAAGAGGAAGCAAAAGGTGATGATGAATTAAACCTTTTAGTATTTGACTTGGCTTTATCATTTAAAAAAAGACAACTTAAAGATTCTTTAGTTGAACTTGGACCTACAAGTAAATTGATTACAGAGATTGTAAAAGCTATGGAAACTGCACTTCAAAGTGATAGTGGATTTGAGATTGAACTTAAAAAATTAGAGTATAAATTACCACTTTTTAATGATATGCTACTAGAAAATCACCATAAACTATTAGAGAAAATTTTAACTTTAACAAAAGTTGATATTGTTGGTATGGTTCCAGAAGCAACAATGGTTGGTACATATATGGAGATAAAAAAACTTTTTCAAACTAGAGAGGCATCTAAAGGTGGTTTTGATTTAGAAGAGGAAGAGCTAAAAGATATCTTAGAACAAATTAAATTAGGTAAAAAGATAACTGATGAAGCTAAAAATAGAATGGCT
This sequence comes from Arcobacter sp., assembly GCA_030635995.1. Taxonomy (GTDB): domain Bacteria; phylum Campylobacterota; class Campylobacteria; order Campylobacterales; family Arcobacteraceae; genus CAIJNA01. The sequence continues at coordinate 1,796 of DAOVXU010000093.1, forward strand.
AAATCAAATCTAAGACTTGTTGTTTCTATTGCAAAAAGATATACAAATAGAGGTTTACCATTTCTTGACCTTATTCAAGAGGGGAATATTGGACTTATGAAAGCTGTTGATAAGTTTGAATATAAAAAAGGATATAAATTCTCTACATATGCTACTTGGTGGATTCGACAAGCGATAAGTAGAGCAATTGCAGATCAAGCAAGAACAATAAGAATACCAATTCATATGATTGAAACTATTAATAGAATTAATAAAATTATTAGAAATGGTATTCAAGAAGATGGGAAAGAGCCTTCTGTTGATAAAATTGCTAAAGAGGTTGGACTGAGTGTTGATAAAGTTAAACAAGTTATAAAAATAACAAAAGAACCAGTATCTCTTGATGCTCCTATTGGAACAGATGATGATGGTAAATTTGGGGATTTTGTAGCAGATACAGCAGCACCAACTCCAGTTGATAATATTATGAAAGAAGATCTAAAAGGACAAATAGATCAAATATTATCACAGTTAAATGAGAGAGAACAAGCTGTAGTTAGGATGAGATTTGGTCTTTTAGAAGATGAAAGTGATAGAACACTTGAAGAGATTGGAAATGAACTTAGCGTTACAAGAGAGAGAGTAAGACAAATTGAAAGTTCTGCTATCAAAAAACTTAAACATCCAAATGTAGGTAGAAATCTCAAAAATTATGTGGAGAGTTAATTTACATTTTATATAATTAAATTTATTATTTAGTGCATAAATTGGTACTCTTCTTATATTGGAGTCTCCTATAAAATATTATTTATATATTTTATAGGTATTTTTACACTATCTCTCTCTTTCCAACCTATATGTGGGACTATTAATCTTTTATGTTTTAAAGATATATCTTTAAAACCTTTTTTGATAAATATTATATCAATATCAAGTGTCCTTGGTGCATCTTTAAAACTTCTTTTTCTACCAAACCTATTTTCATATCGTTGCATCTCATTTAAAAGTATTATAGGAGCTAAATTAGTTTGAATAACTATCAATCCATTTATAAAATAATCTTGTTCTAAATAGCCAAATGGTGGGTTCTTCAAAAGTGGTGATGTTCGTATAATATCAAATTTACAATTAGATTTTAAAGCTAGGAATAGTTTATGAAATCTTTGCTTAATATTACCAATATTCCCTCCTATTCCTAAAGTTACGGTATATATTTTTTTAGACTTGCTTATCTTGTTAAATGGATAAAAACTTGTAAAATATAAAGTTAAATCTTTATTTATTCTCTTTTTCATCCTCTCCCCTTTTATCATTTGTAATATTATAAATAAAACTAAAAATTTCTGCAACTGCTTTATACATATCAGAGGGTATCTCTTTATTTAGCTCTATTTTGGATAATAATTCTACCATATCTTCATCTTTTTTTATAGGGATATTGTTCTGTTTTGCTATTTTTATAATATTTGAAGCTACAAGTCTATCTCCACTTGCTACAATTTTAGGGGCATTGTCTTTTGATGTATTATATTTTAATGCTGTTGCTTTTTTAGTAAAATTATTTTTCATCCTATGCTTTTATATCAATTCCAATATGATTATTATAATTCTTATATGCCTTGAACTCTTTTGAGCTGTTCTCTTTTGTATTCAAATCAAAAATAAAAATATTTTCTATTTTGATATTTAACTCTTTTAAACTTTTTCTTAATAATTTTAAATCTGTTTGAATTTTATCTTTTAGATTATTTTGCTCCAAAAAGAAAGATAGAGAAAGATTATTTGGTGTATTAAAAAGGATATTTATTTTAACTTTTCCATAATATTTGAGTTCTAAATATATTTGACAACTAAAATTATTTTCATCTTCTTGACTAAAGTTAATATCTCCATCTTCTAAATCATCCCAAGAGAAAGGGAGATATGTATAATTTGAATAGTTTGTAGTAGATAAAAGTTGATAATAATCAATTTGATTTAATAATTTTGTAGTTTGTTTTAAAAGTTCACTGTCACCATTTAATTCCTCTTTTACTTGTAAGAGTATAGTTTTTACATCTTCAAATATATTTTGTTTTAATTCATTTTTTAACTTAATATTATTTAATTTATTTGATAAATTTTTTAAATAAGATTCAAGAAAAACACCACTCTTTCCAATATTGTCTTTTAAAATTTTATCATCAATATTTTTTATATCAATAATTTGAGTTTTAAATTTAGGAATAATATCACTTTTAATATTTGATTTTTCAAGTAAAGATATTAAAGATTTCAGTTCACCACTAAAACTTTTAAATTCTTTAAATATTGGTTCATTTTTTAATATATCGAGTACCATTTTTGTAGTTTTATTTTGAGAAACTAAATCATTTACTAGATCTTTTAATAATGTTTGAACATTTTTATCTTTTAAAATCGTAGTAATATTTGGATTTTCATTAAATTTAGTTTGAATCTCTTTAATATCTTTTATATTTGAACTATTAATTGTAGTATGGATTAAACTTTGTAAGATATTATTTTTCATTTGAATATTTTACTATATTTTTTATTTGAGCATTATTTAACCCTAATAAGGTTATAATCGCGTATATTAATACAAAAGAGTTAAAAATGATTGATTTTAAAAAATTTGAAAAATATTCAAGACCTGGTCCTAGATATACTAGCTACCCAACTGCACCAGAATTTAATACTGATTTTACACAAGATGATTTAATAGAAAAATTTAAATCTCAAAGTAAAGATAGACCACTTTCACTATACACACATATACCATTTTGTAGAAGTGCTTGTTATTTTTGTGGTTGTAATGTAATCTTTACAAGTAAAGAAAATAAAAAAGTTAAATATATAGAATATCTAAAAAAAGAATTAAAAATATTAGCTTCACATATAGATACATCAAGAGTAGTAACTCAAATGCACTTTGGGGGAGGGACACCAACATTTCTTTCACCAGAACAATTAAAAGAGGTGATAGATAGTATTAAAGAAACTTTTCCAAATTTTGCACCAGATGCTGAAATATCTTGCGAAGTAGACCCTAGATTTTTCGAACAAGGTCATATGGATGTTTTAAAAGAGGCTGGATGTAATCGTCTTAGTTTTGGTGTTCAAGATTTAGATCCACAAGTTCAACAAACAATCCATAGAGTACAACCTTTTGAAACAACTCAAAATGTTGTAAATATAGCAAGGGCTGCGGGTATTAAGTCTGTAAATATAGATTTAATATATGGACTGCCACATCAAACAAAAGAAACGTTTGCAAAAACTATTAGAGATATTGTGAAATTAGATCCAGATAGACTTGCTGTATTTAATTATGCACATGTTCCTTGGATGATGAAAACACAAAGAAAGTTTGATGAAACAACATTTGCACCACCATCTACAAAACTTGAGATATTAAAAGATTCTATTGAATTTTTTGGTTCTGTTGGATATAAAATGGTAGGTATGGATCACTTTGCAAAACCTGAAGATGAACTATTTAAAGCTATTGAAAAAGGCGAATTACATAGAAATTTCCAAGGATACACCACAAAAGGTGGAGCTGATTTAATAGGAATTGGTGTAACTTCTATTGGAGATGGTGTTGATTATTATGCACAAAATTTTAAAACATTATCAGAATATGAAGAGGCTATTGATGCTGGTAATTTACCAATATTTAAAGGTTATCAATTAAATGACGATGATATTTTAAGACAATTTGTAATTATGGAACTTATGTCAAATTTCTCTTTAGATATGAAAAGAGTTGAAAGTGAATTTAATATAAACTTTAAAGAGTATTTTAGTGATGCACTAAAAGCATTAGAAGAATTTGTAGACGCAGAACTTGTAACGATAACTGAAGATAAAATTACAGTAAGTCATACAGGTACAATGTTAATCAGAAATATCTCAATGCCATTTGATGCGTATTTAAACAAAATACCAGAAGACAAAAGACGATTTAGTAAAACTATATAAAGGATAAATTATAGATATTATTTTATTAAGCATCTCAATTATTTTTTTTATAGGTGTTACTTTTTTAGTTATAAAACAAATAAAATCTAATCGTTTTTCAGATAAATCTACAATTGTAAAAAAATCAGAAATTATAGATGGTTATAAAAAAAGTTTAGACTTAATAGATACTAAAGATGAGACAAATGAACTTCTAAAATCTATAAATCAAGAATTATCAAGAAATATTTTTTTCGATCAAGATGAGTTAAAAAAAGCAATGCAAGAATTAATTGCATATAGTGTTAAGTAAATGCAAATAGATAATAAATTTGATTATACAAGTATAAGTGATGAGTGTATCAAGTGTGGTAAATGTAAACCTGTATGTACAATATTTAATATAAATCAAGATGAGGCTACATCTCCTAGAGGTTTTATAGATCTACTTGGAGCTTATCATCAAGGTGATTTAGAATTAGATATGAATGCTAAAGATATATTTGAATCGTGTTTCTTATGTACCGCTTGTGTTGATGTATGTCCTAATGACCTACCAACAGATATGATTATAGAACAAGTAAGAAGTGATATAGCTAAAAAATATGGAATAGCTTGGTATAAAAAAGCTTTTTTCTTCCTTTTAAGAAATAGAAAAATTATGGATTTTTTAGCAAAACTTGGTTGGGTATTTCAAACTTGTGGTATCAAAATAGATGAAAAAAAACAATCAGGGCTTTTTAGAATAAATCTTCCAATGGAGATGATAAAAGATAGAAGTATTCCATATGCAGATAGAACAAGTTTTTTAAATAAATATCCCAAAGATATACCAGCTACAAATAGATACAACCTTACAGAAGAAAACTATAAATTACCAAATAAAAGAGTTGCAATATTTATAGGATGTATGGGTAACTATGCGTATACAAATATAGGAGATAG
>DAOVXU010000208.1 GCA_030635995.1 Arcobacter sp.
AGAGAAATTAAAAATTGAAGAGTTATTTACTATATTTTATACTTTGGCTAAACATCGTGGATACAAATCTTTGGATAGTGGTGATTTACTTGAAGAGTTGTGTAAAGATTTAGATATAAATATAGATGATAAAAAACCAAAAAAAGCTGATGATGAAAAAGGTCAGATAAAAAAAGCTTTACTTACTATTGAAGAATTACGAGAAAACTCTACTAAAACTGTAGCCCAAATTATTTATGAATTAGAGGTTAAAAAAGATAATCCAACTTTTAGGAATCATGATAACTATAATTATATGATACGAAGAGAGTATATAGATGAAGAGATAGAACAGATTATAAATTCACAAGTTAAATTTGGATTGTTTAGTGATGATTTTAATACTAAATATTTTATTGAAAGATTGAAAGAAATAATAACTTTGCAAAATCCATCCACAAACAATGAAGACTTATTTGGTAATTGTGAATATTACCCAGAGTTTAAAGTAGCACATCAATATTCTATTATAAGTGATATATTTAAAATGTATCAAAGTGTATCAAATATCTCATTTAATACTAAACCAACTATAAATATTACAAAAGAGCAGATTAAACTTATAGCAGATGATTTTTTTACTAAGATTAAAAAAGGTAAAAATATAGCTGATATAAAATATAAAGATATACGAAAAGTTTTAAAACTATCTGATAATATGAAGATATTTAATAAAGATGATGGGAAGCTAACTATTACTAAATTTCATTTTCTTTCATCTTTAACTAAAATTGATAATAAATTTATCTTAGAAGCATTAGAAAAAGACAATGGTTATGATATATTAAAAAATATTTTTGAAGTTTTACAGTTTGGTAAAGACCCTAAATTTATATATGAACAATTAAAAGATAAAGTTGATGATAAAACTATAATAAATTTGATAAAAAATAAAATAGGAAATACTTTAAATGTCTCACAAGAGGCAATGATAAAGTTTATACCTTATTTTGAGCAAGGAATGACAACTGATGAGATAAAAGAAAAATTAGAATTAAATAGAAATGAAGATTATAGCGAGTTTAGAAAAGGGATAAAATACCTTAATATAAAACAGTTTGAAATAGATGATAACTTAACTATAAATAATTATCCTGTAAAATATGTAGTAAGTGCAACTATAAGAGTTATAAAACATCTTCATTCTACTTATGGTGCATTTGATGAGATAAGGGTAGAAAGTACAAGAGAGTTAAGTCAAAATGAGGAAACTAAAAAAGAGATAGATAAGGCAAATAGGGCTTTAGAAAAAGAGATTACTGATATAGTAGAAAATAAAGAGTATCAAAAAATAGCAGAATATTATGGTAAAAATTTACGAAAATATGCTAGAAAAATAATTATGTGGAAAAGCCAAGATTATATGGATATATATAGTGGTGCAACTATAGGAGTTGAGGATATATTTAATAATAGTGTAGATTTAGATCATATAGTACCTCAAAGCTTAGGTGGACTTAGTGTAAAGCATAACTTTGTATTGATTCATAGAGATACAAATCTACAAAAATCAAATCAACTACCAATGAATTTTATACAAGATAAGCAAGAGTATATTAATAGAATTGATGATTTATTTAAAGATAGAAAGATAAATTGGAAAAAGAAAATAAATCTAATAGCTACTACACTAGATGAAGCTTTTAAAGATACTTTTGAAAGTAAATCATTAAGAGCTACAAGTTATATAGAAGCTTTAACAGCTCAAATACTTAAAAGATATTATCCATTTCCAAATAAAGAACATCAAAAAAATGGTATATCAGTAAGTCATATACAAGGAAGAGCAACATCAAATATAAGAAAACGACTAAAAGTAAAAACAAAAGTTAGAGATACAAATATACATCATGCCATAGACGCAATACTTATAGGACTTACAAACAGATCTTGGCTTCAAAAATTATCAAATACTTTTAGAGAAAATATAGGTATCATAGATGATAAAGCACGAGAAAATATCAAAAAAGATATACCACTTATAGAGGGGATTGAACCTAAAGAAATTATAGAGATGATAGAAGATAGATACAATGAATATGGGGAAGATTCTGTATTTTATAAAGATATTTGGGGTAAGACTAAATCTGTTAATTTTTGGGTATCTAAAAAGCCTATGGTTTCAAAAATACAGCAGGATAATATTTATAGTAAAAAAGAAGATGGTATATACACTGTAAGAGAAAATATCATAAATAATTTTATAAATTTAAAAGTAACAGTTACTACAAGTAGTGTTAAGTTTGAAGAGAGTTTCAAAAAGAGTATTTTAAATAAAATGTATCTGTATAAAACAAATCCAAATGATGTGATATGTAAAATTGTACAACAAAGAGCCAAAGATATAAAAGTATTACTTGATAGTTTTATAGGTATTGATACTAAAGATAAAGAGTTGGTATCTATTTCAAAACAAAAATTAGATGAATTGATACATAGTGATATAAAAGATAACAATGGAAATAGGATAAGAAAAGTGAAGTTTTATCAAACTAATTTAACAGGCTTTGATATACGAGGTGGATTGGCTACTAAAGAGAAAACTTTTATAGGGTTTACTGCTAATATAGAAAATGATAAATTAAAGTATAAGAGAATTGATGTAGCAAACTTTGATAAGATAAAAAAAGACAATGATAATAGTTTTAAAGTGTTTAAAAATGATTTAGTATTTTTTATATATCCTGATGGTAGTTTTAGAGATGGTAAGATTGTAAGCTTTCTAGAAGATAAAAAAATGGGGGCATTTCAAAATCCAAGATACCCATCTGCATTAAAATATCAACCAATATTATTTTGTGAAGTTGATAAAGATGGTAATCATAAAAAAACAAAACCCTGTGCTTTAGGGAAAGCAATTGGAATAATCAAACTAAACTTAGATATTACAGGTAATATAAAATCATATCAAAAAATAGGTAATTGTGAAAGTGAACTTTTAAAGTTTATAAAGGATATAAAAAATGGC
>DAOVXU010000209.1 GCA_030635995.1 Arcobacter sp.
TACCATTATTTTACCATCCATGTTATGTCATCCTTTTTGTAATATATAGTGTATTTTATCAAAAAAAAATATATTTATCAAAAAATATGGCATTTTGTTATATAGCAGAGAGTAATAAAGGTAATGCTATTGAGGGGATTTATTAGCTCATTGTTAAACTAATCACAAACTCAGCTCCTGTATATTTATTACCATTATACTTAAATTTAACATTATTAGCTTCAATAGTTCCATTCATACCATCAACAATTAAATTATATGTTATATGAAGACCTAGTCCAGTGCCAAGTGATTGGTGTTTAGTTGTAAAGTATGGTTCAAATATTTTAGGTAATATATCTTTTGGTATTCCACCTGCATTATCTTTTATTTTTATAATTGCTTTATTATCTTTTACAGAAGTTGATATAAATATAAATTTATCTTCAATCTCTTTTTCAACTAATATATCTTTTGCATTATTAAAAATATTTATTAAACATTGAATTAATTCATTTTCATAACCATTTATTTTTATATCTTTATCTATATCAAATATAACATTTAAATAGTTATTTTTGATAGAACTATCAACTAAATTTTTAAAGTTATTGATTGTATTTATTAATATAAATATAGATTTAGTTCTATCACCTTTGATAAAATTTCTAAAATCGTCTATTGTTTTAGATAAATATTGTGCATATCCTTCTATTAAACCTAACTCTTTTTGAAACAATTTATTATCTACATCATCCATCATACATTTAAAAGAAAGATTATTAGATGTTAAGCTTATTGCATTTAATGGTTGTCTCCATTGGTGGGCAATATTCCCAATCATCTCTCCCATTGATGCCATTTTTGATTGTTCAAATAAAAGTTTGTCCTTATGATATAGTTCCTTTTCAACTTTAAGCTCTTTTTCTATTATTAAAAGAACTTTTTTATATGTGATTATACCAATTATAAAACTTAATATTAGTATGATTAGATGCAAGTAGATTACATTCTTTTTTTCTAATATACCATCATTTCTATACTTTTTCATTGGGATAGTTATAGATACTCCGCCTCTTGTATTACCTACTATATAACCTTGATGAGCATGACATTTTAAACAACTCGGCTTAACAACTAATGCTCTCATATATCTTAAATGTTTACTACCTTTATAATTATAAATTTCATGAGTTTGCGTATATTTTTTTGCATCAAAACCTTTAAGTGCTTTTATCTCCCACTCGTCAGGTTTATTATTTGGATTTAGAAGTTTAAGACTTGTAATATGACCTTTTTCACCATACATACCGGAAAAGTTTTCCATTAATTCTCTTAGTGTATATGCAGGATTCATTAAAGTTAATTTATCCCCCATAGTTGTTTCTAAATCTCTATTTGGAATATGTGCCAGATAAGGGCTAGGGGGAGTTTTTTTGGTTGGGAACACGTATACACCGCCATGCATCGCCACCCATCTTCTAAACATCAAATCTTTTTCAAAAGCATTTTTTGCATGTTCTAACACTAAATGATGTTGTTTTTTTGTTATATTATTTATATTATATACCAATGAAGTTAAAATTGCTAGAGTCCAAATAATAGCAATAACAATACTAAATATATTAACTCTTCTTCTATTTTTTATAATATATCCTAATAATTTAAGTGTTACGAGTATACCAGTATTCAGCATAAAGGATTATAAAACTCAAAAAAAGTTAGTAGTCTATATAGTCAAATTCCTTGTCTTAATTAATAGATTCTAATTCTATTTTAAAAACTGCACCCTCATCATCATTTGATACTGATAATTTACCATCACAGTGCTCTGCTATAATAGTCTTTGACATATATAGACCCAATCCTGTACCATCTTTTTCTAACTTAGTTGAAAAGTACGGATCAAATATCTTATTTATGATATCTTCTGGTATTCCACCTGCATTATCTTTTATAATTAAAGCGTATTTTGAGTGTTCAACTGTGCAGATTGATGATATTGTAATAGTTGGACTTTTGACCTTATTTTCAAGTAATATATCCTCTGCATTTTTAATTATATTTAAAATAACTTGTTTAACTTCATTTGGATATGTTTCAAGCTTAACATTACAATTAAAATCTTTTATTATTTTTATATTTTGATTCTCTACAGATGTTTTTACTATATTTAAAGTACTATTTACTATATCTTCTAAAGTTGTAATCTCCTTCTTTTTACTTTCTTTAAAAAATTCTCTAAAATCATCTATTGTAGATGATAGATGCTGGGAATAGTCTTCTATTAAATCTAATTCTTTTTGAAATAAATCTTTTTCATAATCATCCAGTATACATTTAAACTTTAAATTACTTGATGTTAGGCTAATAGCGTTTAATGGCTGTCGCCATTGGTGTGCTATCATGCTTATCATCTCTCCCATTTGGGCTAGACGTGATTGTTCTAGCATTTGTTGGTCTTGTTTTCTATTTTTTTTAACTTCCTCTTTTACTTGACAAGTCAAATTTTCATTCATTAATGTCATTTTAGCTTTATTCTTTTCAAGTTCTTTATTTATATTAGATAAACTTAATGTTTTACTTTTTACTTCATCTTCAAGTTCTAGTTTATGTAAACTATTTTTATATAAAAAATAGAAAATAATCAGTAATAAAATAGATATAATACTAAATGTAATATTAGAATTTACTATTTTATTTTTTACAAAAGTATCCTGATTTCTTATTATAAAAAATGCAACAATATCTTTAGTAATTGGATTTTTAATAGCTACATAAGTGATAATTTGTCCATTATTATATAATGATATGTTTTTTCCTCCGTTTATACTTTTTAATCCTTTATTTTTTGTATTTTTACTAATTCCAAACTGATCAATTTTAAAATCAGAAGCAGTACTTTTTTTATATTTTAAAACCTTTTTATCAAAATAGTAACCTTTATATGGGCTTTTTATATAGTTTGATTTTTCACTATTGAAAACTTTTTCATCTACTACATTTTTATTTACTAA
>DAOVXU010000115.1 GCA_030635995.1 Arcobacter sp.
AAAAACAGGAGAAAAAGCTTCTGTTGATGGGGAAGTGATAAGTGGATATAGTAACTTTGATGAGTCTAGTTTAAGTGGAGAATCTTTACCTGTAGCAAAACAAATTGGGGATAAAATATATAGTGGGACTATAAATACTACAAATGTTATAAGATATAAAGCTTTAAAAGATTATGCAAATTCAACATTAAATAATATTGTTGAACTACTTGAGGATTCACTAAATTCTAAGCCAGAGATTGAAAATAAAACAAATGAACTTTCTAAATATTTTTCTGTAACAATTTTATCATTAGCATTGATTGCTTTTATTGGATGGTATATTTATAATGGTGATTTTGAGAATGCATTAATAATAGCGATTTCTGTTATTGTGATCGCTTGTCCTTGTGCTTTAGCCCTTGCTACTCCTATTGCTTCACTTGTAGGTGTTGGTTGGTTATCCAAAGAGGGATTACTTTTTAAAGAAGCAAAATTTATAGAAATTTTTGCTAAAGCTGATACCGTAGTATTTGATAAAACAGGAACACTTACACAAGGTAAATTGGAAGTTATTAATGATAATTTAAAATTAGAAGGGGAAGAGTTGAATATATTGTATTCACTTGTAGATAGTTCTACTCATCCAGTTTCAGTTTCTGTAAAACAATATTTAGAACAAAATTATGATAATTTAATCCATTTAGATATAGAAGATATAGAGCAAATTCCTGCTGTTGGATTAAAAGCTAAATATAAAGATATTGTTATTTTTGGTGGACGAGGTGATAAAAATAGTGAATATACAACATATCAATTTTTAATAGATGAAAAAACTATAGTAACTTTTGAACTAGAAGATACGATAAAAGAAGATGCAGTAGAGGTTATACAATATCTTAAAGATGAGGGTATTGATGTGATTATGTGTAGTGGCGACAATGAAAAAATTGTACAAAAGATTGCAAAGATTATAGGTATAGAAAATTACCATTCTCATATGACACCGTTAGATAAGGCAAATTTTATAAGTGGTCTAAAAAATGATGGGAAAGAGGTGATTATGGTTGGAGATGGTATAAATGATGCTTTAGCACTTAGTCGTGCTGATATCTCTATATCTATGGGTAGTGGGGCAGATATAGCAATAGCAATTAGTGATGTGGTAATTTTAAACAATAGTTTAAAAGGGTTAGAGAAAAGTTTTTATATCTCTAAACGAACATATGGATTTATAAAACAAAATCTACTTATATCATTGATTTATAATGTTATAACAATTCCAATTGCATTAGCTGGATTTGTTATACCGTTAGTTGCTGCACTTTCAATGAGTCTTAGCTCATTACTTGTAGTTGGAAATAGTGTAAGAATAAAGGATAAGAAATATGAATAGTGGAGTATTATGGTTGGAATTAATTGTTGGAATAGTTGTAAGTGTGATACTTTTAACTATATTTATAAGAGCAGTAAATCAAGGTCAATTTGATGACAGTAAGAAACATATGGATGGATTATTATTTGATTCCCCGGATGATTTGCAAGATGCAATAAATAGAGAAAATAAAGCTAAAGAGTTAAAAGAAAAAAAAGCACAAAAACTTCATAATATTAAGTAAAATAAGATTAATCCCATTTTACTTTTATAAATATTTTCTTTTTATTATCTTTAAAATATATTTTTTTATGAGAAAATAATGCATATAAAAAATCATCTTTGTATGAACTATCTAAATATTTTTTATTAAATTCTTTGCTTGATATACATTCTAAAGTACTTTGACAAACTTCATCTTTATATATTTGTAAATTTAAGACAGAAATTCCTGCATTTAATATATTTAAAGTTATATAGTTGTCATACTTTTGAATAAAACCTTTATCATAAAATTTCATTATTGGTGTTTTAAATAATATTGTAGCACTAGAAGTTTTTATAGGTTGTTTTGAAGCACAACTTACAAATAAATAACTAGCTATAAAAATGACAAATAATTGTTTCATTTTGTAGATTATGTTAAAGATGAGGTTTGATATAAATTCATCAAACTTTCATAAAAATCTGTTGATTCAAAATCATCAAGTAAACCACTATTGGGAGATAGTCTTTGATGTATTTTTGCTAATTTATCTGCTCGATCAGGGAATAGGTCACTTAATACAATTGAACTTATCTCTTTTCTCATTAAAATAGCAGGTGGCATCATCCCTAATCGAAATAGATCCATTATAGAGTCATTATCGTAATGTACATGATGGTGACTTCCATGAGGACAAGCATTTGTACTTACTAAAGTACTACATTTATCACAATATACAAAATCACTCATTATATCTATATTTATATCTATCCCCTCAAGTGTATCAAGGATAGAGTTAAATTCCTCTTTATCATAAAAAGCACCAAGTCCACTTGAATTTTTACCAACAATAAGTTCTGTACATCCATAATTTTTTGCGACAATTGCATTTAAGATAAGTTCATTAAACCCACCAAAAATATAGGTATTTTCTAAAGGTATCAATATAACTTTATCTTTTGGCACAAAATTATCACAAAAATATTTTATACTTTTATATCTAGTTGGGTAAGGTAAACAATCATTTACATAGGGTTTTAATAAAAATACAACAATTAAATCATTTTTAACAAGTGCAGTTCGTATTAATCTTTCATGTACCCTATGAAATGGTTTTCCCGAAAGCATAATTGCAGATATAGTCTTTGCCCCATTATCTTTTATAGCATCTTTTATTTTATCTTTATATTTTTTAATATCATCAAATTTAACAGTTAAATCACCACAAATAGCATGTTCCCCAAGTCGTCTATAAGTATCTCTTACACCTATATGTTCAGGATTATTTGTACCATAGATAAGTTTTATTCGAGCATCCTTGTCTATTTTAAAAATCTCTTGAGTTTTGATAGTTCCACAAATTTCTCCATCACATACAAAATCTAGTATTTCTCCAATTTCTAATGTTGTAAGTACCTCTTTATTTCTTTTTCCACTAGGGGCTAAAATAAAAGGAAATGGATAAGATATATTTTTAAATTTTTTAGTTTTAGCTACAGATAGCATCTCTTTTTTATCCATAAGTTTAGTAACAGGAGATAATAATCCATCTTGAAGTAAACCTAAAGTTGCAAGTGCTTCTTGATCAATATGTAGTTGTCTATTTGCCATCTATATCTCCTATTTCTTAATAATATAGTATAATACCCAATAATAGTTAAAAGGTTTAAATATAATGCTTGTACATATATGTTGTAGCGTAGATAGTCACTATTTTTTACAAAAGATTCAAGAGGATTATCCAAGTGAAGAATTAATTGGATTTTTTTACGATCCAAATATCCATCCATATAGTGAATATAAATTAAGACTTTTTGATGTTCAACATAGTTGTAATATACTTGGAATTAAACTTATTGAGGGAGAGTATGATTTAGATAGTTGGCTTCAATTAATTAAAGGATTGGAAAATGAACCTGAAAAAGGGGATAGATGTACAGTTTGTTTTGATAGAAGATTGAGTGTTAGTGCAAAAAAAGCTAAAGAACTTGGTCATAATAAATTTACAACTACACTATTAATTAGTCCTAAAAAATCACAAGATAAACTACAGTTAATAGGTCAAAATTTATCAAATCAATTAAATTTAGAATTTATATTTAAAGATTATAGAGCTGGCAATGGTGTAGAAAGGCAAGGTAAACAAGTGAAAGAGAATTCACTTTATAGACAAAATTATTGTGGTTGTTTATTTGGACTATCTGCCCAAAGAGAACAACAAGATAAATTCCTCGATGAGATGATAAGTCCTATAAATCAGCAAATATTACCAGAGTCTATAGAGGAGAGACTGGCTTTATATAAATATAGAAATAATTTACAAAACAATAATACTAAATATAAAATTATCAAAGAAAGATTTTTAAACTATCGTATTTTAAGTGGTAAAGTAAAAGTAAATAAAAATATAGTTGATTCTTATTTTTTACCGTATTCAACTCTAAAAAATAAAAAAACAAATGGAAGAGTTGAATATACTATAAATAATATCTCATATTTAAATAGGGATGAAGTGAAAATTATAGATTTAAATTATTTTAATAATTTATCAAATAAGAGTTATAAAACAATTCAAGAATTAAACTATAATCCATTGAAATTTGAAGATGAATTAATATTAAGAAAAAAACTTATAAATAGTGAATATGATCTATCTTGTATATTTGTGTTAGAAGATATCCCTAATACAAAAGTTGAAATAAATTTAGATAGTAAAGTTTATGATGATGTAAGAGAAAAAATTATTTTAGAATTAGGGGTATTAAAAAAGCCAATCACTTAAAAGTGATTGGCTTTAGTGTTATAAACTATAAAGTTTAAGCTATTTACCTAAACCTGTAGCTCTTAAATCAGCTTCACTATATCTAGCAACTTGACCTTTCATAACACCTTTCATTGGTCCACCATATGTACCATTTTTGTATCCTACCATAGAATCAGAAACTTCTTGTTTTGTCATATCTTTAACAATTTTAGATTTACCTAAAGCTTTTTTTTCAAAATTTTGTCCATGACAACCTTTACAAGCTCCTAAATTTACAGCTGCGAATGCTGCTACGCCAAGTACTAATGTTCCTAATACAATTTTTTTCATATTTGTCTCCTATATTTAATTAAAGAAATAATACAACTTCTTTACTTTAATTTTCCTTTTGTGTAATAATATTTTAGATAGAATGTGCCTTATGAAACTAAATGTACTAGAAATAGAAAAGCTTAATTTTGGATATAATAAAAATCATCTTATTTATGATAACTTTTCCTTATATTTAAAGAGAGGTGAGATTATTAGTATAGTAGGTGTTAGTGGTAGTGGAAAATCAACTTTATTTGAATTAATAACAAATAATTTAAAACCATTAAGTGGGGAGATTAAAACTTTAAAGATAAGTTCAATTTACCAAGATCCATATAGTTCATTTCACCCCACATATAGTATTTATGAACAAATATCTGATGTAGTGGAAAATTTTGAGGAACTAGAGGAATTATTAAAAAAGTTAAATTTATCAATGGAGTTATTGGATCAAAAACCACATTATTTAAGTGGTGGACAACTTCAAAGATGTAGCATATTAAGGGGATTATTATCTAAGCCAGATTTACTACTTGCAGATGAGCCTACCAGTGCATTGGATAATGTTATTGCACTTGATGTTATGAGATTACTTATAAAGTTTAAAGATAGATTTGGATTATTACTTATTACACATGATGAAGATTTAGCTGTTTGGTGCAGTGATAAAATAATACGATTAGAGGAGAATAGATGAAAGCATTAGTGTTACTAAATATGGGTGGAGCAAGAAGTAAAGAGGAATTAAAAACATTTTTACACAATATGTTTAACGACAAAAATATTCTAACAATGAAAAGTCAAAAATTGCGTTCTATGATAGCTTCATTTATTGTATCATCACGACTTGATGAAGCTTGGAAGAATTATGAATCAATAGGTGGAGAATCACCACTTCATAAACTTACAAATGATTTAGTGATAAAATTGCAAGAGGAATTAGGTGAAGAATATTTTGTAACAACAGCTATGAGATATACAGAACCATTTAGCAGTGAAGCGTTAGATAAAATAAAAGAAAAAAATATAAAAGATATAGTTTTATTACCACTTTATCCACAATATTCTACAACCACTACAAAATC
>DAOVXU010000019.1 GCA_030635995.1 Arcobacter sp.
AGCAAAAAAAGATGAAAAAGGGCTGCTAGATTTTGCAAGAAATAATAATCTAAATATAGAATTTTTTGACAAAAATAGTATAAATCAACTAGAAAATAATTTTACCAAATCAGCTTCAACAAAGTTTTTTGGACTAAAAGGAGTAGCAGAACCAAGTGCAATATTGAGTTCAAAATATAAAAAATTAGCTGTACAAAAGTGTGTATATTTTAAAAGTGTTACTATGGCTTGTGCTGTGTAAGAAATACTATTAATCATAAAAAAAGTATTGATGGCAAAGCAAAAAGCAGGAGCCTAACCCTGCTTAAAGCCGACTACTTAAAGAAATAGAAACTTATATAAATAAATCCTATTATCAAGTAGCCTATACCATGATAATCTATCTCGGTCATGAGATATCCCTTTCTTATGGTCTATCCCTACAAAACCCAACCATCAATCCAAAAAAAAAGGCTAGTGTAAACACTAACCTTTTAACCATTTGAAAGCACTCATGACCGATTTTAACTTCCACAGTATTTAGATGGGCTACATCTTAAATATAATTATAATCAATAAAATCTTAATCCGTTATTAACCACTTTTAGTTAGGATATTTTGGTTGAAATATCTAAGCCAAGTGTAACGAATATACTTCATGATGTCAAGAAACTATATCCTATCAGGTCTAGTATCTTTAAAAGCTATTGTTTCTGCTTTTTCTAAAAGTTGCATAGCACCCTCATCTATAAAATCCCTAGCTAATTGTGTTCCTAAGCTATCACAATTTGATATTAAAGCTGTTGCAGTTTTCCAAACAATATTTGTACCATCTGGATAACCTATCATTGCTTCAAGATTTATAACACTATCATCTATAGTTGCATTACAAGCAACAGGTGCTGAACATCCTGCTCCTATTTGAGAGATAAAATCTCTCTCAATTTTTGTACATAAAAATGTATTCTCATCATTTAAACTCATAGCAATTTCTCGTACCCTATCATTTGAAGCAACAATCTCTATACCAAGAGCAGCTTGTCCCATAGGAGGTATCATATTTTTTAATTTTAACTTTTGAGTATATGGAATATCTTTTAATAAATCTAATCTTTTAAGTCCAATCCACGCTAAAATAATAGCATCATATTGACCTTCGGCTAATTTTCTAAGTCGAGTATTTACATTTCCTCTTAAATCTTTTACAATTAAATCTGGTCTTTTTTTAAGTAGTTGCATTCTTCTTCTTAAACTTGTAGTTCCTACAACTGCACCTTTAGGTAAATCTTTTAATTTTTTATATTTATGAGATAAAAAAACATCACTTTGGTCTTGTCGTTGAGTAATTGCACACAACTCTAAACCATCAGGGATATAAGTAGGAACATCTTTCAAACTATGAACAGCCATATCAGCATCTCCTGCTAACATCGCATCTTCTAACTCTTTTGTAAAATGACCTTTTCCACCAATAAGTGCCAAAGGTTTATCCAATACTTTATCACCATTACTTACAATTTTATTCAATTCAACTTCTATTTGAGGAAATGATTTTTCTATTCTTGCTTTTACATGATATGCTTGCCAAAGTGCTAAGTCACTTACTCTTGTTGCTATTACTAATTTTTCCATTTTTTCTCCAAATATATTTATTTTCTATTCTTATTTTATAAATTTTTTATATTGCGATCTTGTTAAATCTATCTCACCATCTACAAATAGAGTTGGTGTACCATTTACAAAAGCATCTGCTGATAATTTTATATCTGCTTGTATTTTTCTTTCCATATCAACTTTTTTAATTTGTGACATTGTGATATTTGTTTTTAAAACTTTATTAAAAGCATCTAATGATTTTTTATCATCTTTACTTTCATAAGCATCAAAATATTTTTCAAATCCAGCTGTATAAACTTTATAATCAACATTTTTCACACCTTGATATTTAGCAATTTTAGATGCTATTGAAAGTGTTTTTGCAGTTGGGTGCATATCTAAAGGTAATGAGATATAATATAAAGCAAAAGTTTTTGGATATTTTTGCACATCTTTTATGATTAAAGGTACATCATCTGTACAAATAGGACATAAAGGATCACTAAATAATACAAGTTTATGTTTAGCATCCTTATTACCCGCTATTAAATGTGAATCTTGATAATATCTTTTATCCAATGTAGGGTGCATTTTTCTTTTTAAATCCAACCCATTTTTCAGTTGTTTAAGTTCTGCAGTTACCATAGAACCATTTGAAAAAATTATATCTTTTGCATTTATTTTTTTATCTTTAACAGTTACATCTAAATCATAAACATAACCATACCAACCATCTCCTAAATCTTTTTTAAATACAAGTTTTAAACTATTTAATTTAATATTATGATTTGATTTTATTCTATGTTTTTCATAACTATAAACTTTTTCATCTATAGACTTTGCATCTAGACTAAGAGTTACTAGGCTTATTAGGCTCAATAACTTCAACATCAATGATATCTTCATCTTTTTTTCCTTTTTCTTCTTTTTCAAATTGTACTTGTGTATAAAACTGATTATTTGTACTATTTTGATTTGGATTAACATCAAAACCATTTGTTTGCATTGGTGGTTTAAATGAAAACATTTTCCCTAATAAAACAGTTAATAGCCCAAACTGTAATAATACCCCTAAAATATCTGTAAAAAACCCAGGTAAAATAAGAAACATAGCTCCTACTGCATTACCAACATTTCTTTTTATAAAGTCTTGTTGTGATATTTGCCCTTGTGTTAAATCTTTTATATTTGAAGCAAGTGAGTATTTAAAATTTTTTAAGATAAAAGTACCTATAAAAGCTGTTGCTATTATCTCCATAAATGTTAAAAATCCACCAAGATTTCCAGCAATAGTTGTAGATATCATAACCTCTAAAAATATATAAATAATCACATAAATCATAATATTCCTTACTTCACTAATTCTTTTATATATTCAACTATTTTATCTAATGTAACTTCTGTGCTTTCTAAAGTTTTTCGATTCACAACTTCCACTAAGCCATCTGAAAGTTTTTTACCAACAACTATAGCATAAGGGAAACCTATAAGTTTAAAATCACCCATTTTAAATCCATAAGTATGCTTTTTCTCTTTTCTATCATCTAAAATTGTACTTATATTATTTTGTTGTAACTCTTCATATATTTTAGCTCCAGTTTCTAGTTCATTCTCTTTTTTAGCATTTGAAACAATAACATCTACCATATATGGTGTAGTTGAAGGTGTCCAAATAGAACCATACTCATCATGATTTTGCTCAATTACAGATGCAACCAATCTACTTACACCTATTCCAAATGTTGCCATCTCAAAAGCTTTTGGTTTACCATTTTCATCTTGAAATTTTGCATCAAGTGCTGATGAATATTTATCACCTAATTGAAAAATATGTCCAACCTCTATACCTTTTTTAAAATAAAGTTTTCCACCACAAGAACATTTTTGAGTCACCTCTTTGCTTTGTAGTTGTTCATAACTTAATTCATTTAAAGTATCTACCTCATCATCATTTTCATATACAGTTTCAATATTTGCACCATATTCACAATCTTCACATACTAAAATAGTATCTTCACCACTATTTGCCAATACATGAAACTCTTTACTTCCACTTCCACCAATAGCACCACTATCAGCTTTAACTACTCTAAAATCAAGCCCAAGTCTAGTAAATATCTTTTTATAAGTAGTTTCCATAAGGTCAAATTCTCTTTCCATATCCTCTTTATTGGCATGGAAAGAATATCCATCTTTCATAAGAAATTCTCTACCTCTAAGTAATCCAAATCTAGGTCTTGCTTCATCTCTAAATTTTGTATTTATTTGATATAAATTTATAGGTAAGTCTTTATAACTTTTTACCCTATTTTTAACCAATTCTACCATCGCTTCTTCATTTGTAGGGGATAAAACAAAATCATTTTGATGTCTATCTTGGATTCGTAACATCTCTTTTCCCATAGTATCAGCTCTACCACTTTTTTCCCAAAAACCTAAAGGGGTTACAAAACTAAGTTGCACCTCATTGCACCCTGCTTTATCAAGCTCATCTTTTACAATAGCTCTAATCTTTTCTAATACTATTTTTCCTAAAGGTAAATAGTTGTAAAGTCCTGAGCCTTGTTGATTTATAAATCCACCTCTTATTAAAAATTGATGAGATGGTAGTGTTGCATCATTTGGTGTTTCTTTTGTTGTAGGGATTAACAATCGACTAAATTTCATGAAATTTCCTTATATTGTACTATCAAGTGCATGTTCACACTTATATTTATTTAACATATCTGAATCCTCTTTCAATCCAAAAAGATTTTGAGTAGTTCCTAGAACTATATCACCCTCCATACTTTTTGACACCTCTCTTAACTGACTACTTGGTTTATGTAAAAATTCACTTACAATTGTTTTACAAAGTTTATGAATATTTTTTTCATCTTCAAGTTTTATAAACCCTTTTTTAAGTGCATTATTTATTTTTCTCTCAATAATCTCATCAGCACTTAAATACAGATGTTTTATAGTAGGCTCAACACTCAATGTTTTAATCCAACTAAAAAATTCTATTGTAATTTTTCCAACTATACCATAAGCTATCTTAGCTGCATCTGCTCTTAAAACTACATTTTCATCAACAATACCTTGCAGATCATCTACACTATAAATATTTAAATCATTGCTATTTATATCTTCTATATCTCGTGGAACTGCTATATCAAACCAATTTCTTTGAAAACCACATTTTTTAACCATATTACATTTTATGATTGGATAAGGTGCAGAAGTTGCAGTAAAAAGTAATCTTTTAGAGTTTAATAACTCCTCAAGTTTATCATACGATTCAACTTCTATATTTTCTTCAAAACTATTTGCTAAAGTTTTTGCTTTTTGTAAATTTCTACTACAGATTATCACTTCAAAACCAGATTTTAAAAGATGTTTTATTGCCAATTCACTCATCTCTCCAGCACCAATAACTATAGCTTTTACATTATCTATACCATTATAAAGTTCTTTTGCTTTTGCAACTGCTGTAGAAGCAACTGATACAGAACCAGTTCCAAGAGAAGTAGCTGTTCTTACCCTTGCTGCACACTTAAAAGAGTAGTGCATAACACGAGCTAATTTTTGCCCAGAAAAAGCCTTCTCTATTGAAAATTTAAAAGAATCTTTAAGTTGCCCTGCTATTTGAGTTTCACCTACTACTAATGAATCAAGCGATGATGCTACTGTAAA
Source organism: Arcobacter sp. (assembly GCA_030635995.1). Lineage (GTDB taxonomy): Bacteria > Campylobacterota > Campylobacteria > Campylobacterales > Arcobacteraceae > CAIJNA01. The sequence continues at coordinate 5,251 of DAOVXU010000019.1, forward strand.
AAGATGATGTATCGCACCCTCATTTTCATATATATCTGCCCGACCCAATAACTCTTTTAAATTAATATTAGATCTCTTTGCTAACATAGCAATTATATGTTGCCCTGAATCTTTACATTGATTTACACTTAATATAAATTCAACTCTATTACAAGTTGATATTAAAATAGCCTCATTGATACTTGGATGTTCTACAATTGTTTTTAAAAACATCTCTTTTTCTAAATCATTACTAAATGCTAACTTTTCTCTTGTTTGTATATCTGTATTTTTATGAGTAAAACTTACTATTAAATATTCCATCACATCCCTTAACTATAAAGCGTAGATTTTACCATATTATTACTTTATGATATATATGGTACAATTTATCCTATAATTTACATAAAAATAAAGGTTTAAAATGATTGCAAATATATTTTTTGGTAGTAAAGAAGAGTGTAGAGAAGTTTTAGAGAATAGGGTAAATCCATATTCAAATAAGGTTATTTCTAAATATCCATTATGTACAGCTGATGATACTACAAAAGCTTTAAAAATAGCACAAACAGCTTCAATAGCAACAAAAGCTTCAACTATAGCACAAAGAGTTGCTTGGATGGAAGATGTAGCACTTAAACTAAAAAAGCATAGAGAAGATATAGCACAAACTTTATGTGATGAAGTTGGTAAACCTATCACTTTTGCAAGAGTTGAAGTTGATAGATGTATTGAAACTGTAAAACTATCTGCACATGCTATGATTAATTTAAGTGGACATACAATCAACACTGATGCAATGCCAAGTGGTAAAAAAACAAATGCCTATTATTTTCACGAGCCTGTAGGTGTAATAGCTTGTATTACCCCTTTTAATTTTCCACTAAATTTAGTTGCACATAAGATTGCACCAGCACTTGTAAGTGGAAATGCGGTTGTACTTAAACCAACTCCAGAAGCACCACTAACTGCTTATAAATTTGCAAAACTTTTTATACAAAGTGAATTTGCTATAAAAGATGCTTTATCTGTTGTATATGGAGATGTTGAAGTTGGTTCAACACTTGTAAGTTCTAATATTCCAAGAGTTCTTAGCTTTACAGGTTCAGTTCCTGTTGGAAATATCATTATCAAATCAGCAGGTATTAAAAAAGTAGCTTTAGAACTTGGTGGAAATGCTGGAACTTTTATAGATGAAAGTGCTGATTTAAACTATGCAGCTTCAAGATGTGCATTTGGTGCTTTTATAAACTCTGGTCAAGTTTGTATATCTTTACAAAGAATTTATGTAGATGAAAAGATTTATGATGAATTTGCTAAACAGATGAAAATAGAAACTGAAAAACTAATAATAGGTAGCCCATATGAAGATGATACATTTATAGGACCACTTATAAATGATGAATCTTTGCAAAGAGCAACATCATGGGTAAACAATGCTATAGATGAAGGAGCAGTTTGTCTTACAGGAAATAAAGCAGATGGTCTAAACTTCCACCCAACAGTTATGAGTGAAGTTACAGATGATATGAAGATAGTTTGTGAAGAGGTTTTTGCCCCTATTGTTTCTCTTGTAAAAGTTAAAAAATATAAAGAAGCAATTGATAAAATGAACAATACACCTTATGGTTTACAATTTTCAATTTTCACAAATAACCTAAAACAAACACAATCTTTTATAAGCGATGCTCAATGTGGTGGAGTTGTTATAAATGATATTCCAACACTTAGATTTGATATTCAACCTTATGGTGGTACAAAACTAAGTGGTATAGGGAAAGAGGGTCCAAGTTTTGCTATTGAAGAATTTACTGAGATAAAATCAGTTGTGATTTGTTAAATAAGTATATCTTAGATATAATCGCGATAATATTAAAAAGAAGAGGAATATATAATGAATATATATGATAAGATTAGAAAATTCTGTCAAACATTTAGAATTGTACTAGGTGTAGTGGCAATATTATCAGGACTTTATTTCACAGTAGAAGGGGAATTTTACAATTTATGGTTTGCTTTAGGTCTTGCACCTTTAGTAGCAGGACTTACTAACTTCTGTCCACTTTGTATAATTTCAAAAAAATGTTCAATTCAAACTAACTAAGGATTTCAAATGAGTACAATTTCATATAAAGATGCTGGTGTTGATATAGATGCAGGGAATAGCTTTGTAGAAAATATCAAACCTCTTGTAAAAGCAACAAAAATTGCTGGAGTTATGGGGGGAATTGGTTCTTTTGCTGGTGCATTTGAACTACCTTCTGGATATAAAGAACCTGTAATTTTAGCAGGAACTGATGGAGTTGGAACAAAACTTAAACTTGCTATTGATAGTAAAAGATTTGATACAGTAGGGATTGATTTAGTTGCTATGTGTTCAAATGACCTTATTTGTAACTTTGGAGAGCCTTTATTTTTCTTAGACTATTATGCAACTGCTAAACTTGAAGTTGAAGAAGCAACTGCCGTAGTTAAAGGTATTGCTGAGGGTTGTATTAGAAGTGAGTGTGCTTTAATTGGTGGTGAAACTGCTGAAATGCCAGGTATGTATAAAGAGGGTGATTTCGATTTAGCTGGTTTTTGTGTAGGTATTGCAGAAAAATCAGAGATGGATAGAGTTTCAAGAGTTCAAGAGGGTGATGTACTTATTGCACTTCCAAGTTCTGGTGTACACTCAAATGGATTCTCATTAGTTAGAAAACTTTGTTTTGATAAACTTAAGATGAATTTTGAAGATGATTTCCACGGTAGAACTTTAATAGATACACTTCTTGAGCCAACTAGAATTTATGTAAAAGAATTTAAAGATTGTAGAGAAAATATAAATGCTTTAGCACATATCACTGGTGGTGGTATTGTTGAAAACTTACCTAGAGTACTTCCTGATAATCTAAGAGCAGTAGTTCAAAAAGATAAAGTACAAGTTCTTCCAATCTTTAAAATGATGGGTGAACATGTAGAAGAGGTAGAGATGTATCGAGCATTTAATATGGGTGTTGGTATGATCTTTGTAGCAAACCCATCACAAGTAGATACTATATTAGAAAAAACTGATGGTTATGTGATTGGTAATATTATTAGTGGTGAAAAAGGTTGTGATTTAATTTAATTAAATCTTTTTCATCCATTGGATGATATCGGTATATGTATATCAAATACCGCTCCATATTGATCATTTGACACTTCTATGGTACCGTGTAGATGATTTTCTACTATAAGTTTACTCATATACATCCCAAGCCCTGTACCATTTTTTCCTTTTGTAGATGTATATGGTTCAAAAATTGTTTCTAATATATTTTCAGGTATCCCACCTGCATTATCTTTTATACTTATATTATAATTGATATTATCTTTTGTAACATATATTTTAATATATTTATTTTCTATATCTTTTATTTTAAATTCATCAATAGAATTTTTAATAATATTTATCATAACTTGTGTAAATTTTGATATGTTTATTCTTATTTTAGAATCTAAATTTAGATTAAACTTAACATCTAAGTCTATTTGCTGTTTTTTTATATCTGTATTTATTAAAGATTTTAATTGTGCAAAAAGTGTATCTATCTTCACTTCATTATTAATATTTGATGGCTTTAAAAAATTTGTGAAATCTTGAATAGTATCACTCATATATGCTATAGAACTATTAGTATTTTTAATAATAGATTCAAGTTCATCTTTAGAGTATTGTTTAGTACAATGCATAAATTCTAAACTAGCTATATTTAAACTTAGTACATTAAGGGGTTGTTTCCATTGATGGGCTATCATACTTATCATCTCACCCATAGTTGCAAACTTTGATTGATAAATTAGTTGTTGATCTTTTTGATGATTTCGCTCAACCTCCTCTTTAACCCTTTTTTCCAATGTTAAATTTAGATGATGTACCTTCATCGATTCATTTGCCATCTCTAATATATTTAACTCTAACGCAAAATTTAATTCTTTAACTTGTTTCTCGGCAGTTATGTCACGCCTTACAGAGATATAACTACATATCTCTCCGCTCTTATCATATTGAGGGGATATATTTGCAACTACCCAATAAAGTTTACCCTCTTTTGATAAATTCTCAATTTCCCCTTTCCAACTATTGCCAGATTTTATAGTACTCCAAATATTTTTAAAAGTATCACTCGACATATCTGGATGTCTCACTTTATTATGAGGTTTTCCTATTAACTCATCCCTTGAATAACCAGATATTTCACAAAAAAGATCACTAGATTCTATTATAATACCTTTTAAATCTGTCCTTGAATAGATTAAGTTTTTATTAACTAAACTAAAAAAATCTTCTAAATATTCCCTTCTTTTATTTAAAATATCTTTCATTTAATTGCTTTTATTTTTAACTAAAGGTAGTTTTATATTAAATACTGCACCATATTCATCATTTTGAACATCTATTTTACCACCAAAAGATCCCTCAACTATAAGTTTACTTATATACATCCCTAAACCTGTTCCATTTTTACCTTTTGTTGAGATATAAGGTTCAAAAATGGTATTTAATAGCCCCTCATCCATCCCACCTGCATTATCTTTTACAGTGATTATATAACTATTATCTATTTTTTTCACTTTTATTTTAATATATGGTATTTTTATATTTTGTCTCTTAAACTCATCTATAGAATTTTTAATTATATTTATCATCACTTGTGTAAATTTTGATATATTTATTTGAATTGTACTTAAAATATCTAAATTAAAATCTATATTAAAATCTATATTATATTTTTTTATATCTGCTTCTATTAAAGAATCTAATTGATTAAAAATAACCCCTACAGAAGTATCATCTTTTTTATCAGACGGTTTTAAAAATTCACTAAAATCATAAATAGTTTTATTCATATATTCTATTGTTTTACTAGAATTTTTTATAATATACTCTAACTCTTTTTTAGAATATTTACCACTCATATGCATCACCTCTAACGAAGCTATATTTAAGCTTAATACATTTAGTGGCTGTTTCCATTGATGTGCTATCATAGATATCATCTCGCCCATAGCTGAAAATTTTGCCTGTTCTGCTAAGTGTAGTTTATGTTGATTAAGATCTAAGAGAGTCAATTGATGTTCTGTAATATCTTGAAAAGTTCCATTTGTTATAATAGGATTATTCTCTTCATCATATATTGTTTCACATCTCTCTTCTATATATTTTATCTCATTTTGTGGTGTTTTTATCCTATATACAGTCCTATAAGGTAATTTAGTTTTTAAATGTTCTGTATAGTTTTGAAAAAATTTATAACCATCATCTATATGGATACAATTAAGAAAATCTTTTATATTTAAAATTGGATCTGATTCTTTATCAATTCCAAAAATAGTATATATCTCATCATCCCAAACAATCTTATTTTCCTCTATCTTATATTGCCAAGAACCTATCTTAGCAATCTGTTGCATAATATTTAAACTATTTGATGATGTTATATTTATATTATCTTGTATATTTTTCTCCATTATAAACCCTTTTAAAAAAAGTCTAAACTATCATCATCTTCATCTTCTTCTACAACTTCATTTAAAATATTCTCAAATAAAGTTATATTCTCTTTTAATGAATCACGAAAATAATTTATATCTTCAACATTTTCTTCAAAAAACATATCTATTACAAATCTTTTTATATCCTCTATTAAGAATTCTAAGATATCAAAAGCCTCCATCTGCTGTTCATTAGTATTATCAAGTTCAATCGTTTCTAAAATTGTAGCCAATCTTTCTAACTCTACAGCTTCTATTTTTAAGTTATCAAAATGTAAAAATGTAGAATATAATTTAGAAACATGCTTAATCAAATTCTCTAATGATTCACTATCTTCATAATGCTTATATACAACCATCTCATAATCATCACTTAATTCATTTAAAGCTTCCATAATAGCCTCTTTTTGAGTTTCAAAGAAATGATAACTTTCTGGATCTTCCTCTTTTATCTTTTCCATAAATACTTTTACATTAAGTTTAACTTTTTCCTCTTCTACCTTCTCCACCTCTTTTTGATAATTTGATTTTGTGATCACTTTATCTCTTTTTAAAATCTCATTTGCATACTTCTTAAATTTTACCCTTTGTCTATCTTGTTTTATTTGTACAGATGTTAGAACTCTTAAAATTGTACTAAATAAATTCTCTAAATTTACAGGTTTTTTTAAAAAGCCATCAACACCAATATTTAACAATTCAACTAAATATCTTTCCTCAGTATAAGCAGAAGATATTAATATAGCTTGTTCTGGATCTCTAGCTCGAATCCCTTTAGCCAACATTATCCCATTTGTATTTGGCATCTCAATATCAGAAATAACTAAATCAAAATGTTCTTTTCTATACATCTCCCAAGCTTCAGAACCATCTTTAGCTGTTTTAATAAGTTTAAAATATTTACTAAGAACTTTTTTAAATATATCTAATATCATCTCATCATCATCAACTAATAAAACTTTTTTAGCTTTTGCCAATAAATTTAATCTCTCGTAATCACTTCCCATTTTAAAATCTCCCTTATTTATATAATCATATTTTACAATATAATTGTTGCTAAAATGTATCCAATTGACTTTCTTTACTCTTCATTAACAGGTAATTGTATAGTAAAAATAGCACCTTCATTTTCATTAGTCACTTCAATTTTACCACCCAAATGTCCTTTAACAATTAACTTACTCATATACATCCCTAAACCTGTTCCATTTTTTCCTTTAGTTGAAATATATGGATCAAAAATAGTAGTTAATATATTTTGAGGTATTCCACCTGCATTATCTTCTATTATTATTTTATACATTTTTCTCTCTTTAGTAACAATAATTGAAATTGTTGGATCTTTTATCTCTTTATCTATAAATTCATCAATGGAATTTTTTACTATATTTATCATCACTTGTGTAAACTTTGACATATTTATTTTAATTTTACTATCAATATTTAAATCAAATTTTATATCAAATTTTATATTGTATTTTTTTATATCAGTATTTATAAGGGATTCTAATTGATGAAAAATTGTATTAATATCTACAAATTCCTGTGCTTGAGAAGGTTTTAGAAATTCACTAAAATCATGAATAGTTTGATTCATATACTCTATAGTAGTTTTAGCATTTTGAGAAATATAACCTATCTCTTTTTTAGAATATTTACCAGATATATGCATCATCTCCAAATTTGCTATATTTAAACTAAGAGCATTAAGTGGCTGTTTCCATTGATGTGCTATCATACTTATCATCTCACCCATAATTGCAAATTTTGATTGTTCCACTAACTGTTTATCTTTTTCCCTATTTCGCCTAAGCTCTCTTGCCACTTTAATATTTAAAATATCTTTTTGAATTATAATATTATATACAAAATAACATAATATCAAAAAACTAAAAAAGAAAGTAATTTTTAATAATTTATCAAAGTCTAATGCTGTTTGAATTAAATCATCATTCTCATAAGCAACTAACCAAGATACAACTTGATCATTTTTCAATTCTCTTATAGGATAAAAAGTTAATGTTTTTACTCTATTTTTAGATCTAAAATAATGACTAAATGGCTTACCTTTTGCTACATCTATATTTATCTGTTTTGAAATACTATTTAGTTCAAACTCTTTATCTAATATTTTATGTTTTTTTATATGTTTTTTTGTTATTGCTATCATATAATCACTATGTTCAGCACTCGGATAATACTCTAATTCAAAATCTTTCCGCTCCCAAGCTTTAGTGGTGAAAATATTTTTATGAACTAAAAAATGTGTGTGTATATTATCAATAGTAGTTAAATAGTTTTGTAAAACATCACTAGGAAAAGAGATATCTAAAGCACATAAGTAATTATTCTTTTTATCACTCGCACTTGTGCTAGATTTACTAAATACTGGATAGATATTCCTAAAAGCATGAGAAGTTTTACCTTGATCAAATCCTCTAAATATTTTATTATTTTCATTTACATATTTAAAACTATATCGAATATTAGATAGATCATCATCAAATTTACTAGGTTTATGCATTCTTAAAAATGTTCTATTATCTTTTAAAACAAAATGATATTGATGTACCCCTTTTGTCCTCATCCTTTTATATTTCTCTTTTAATATATTAAAAAGTTCTTCTCTTAATATTGATTTTTCATTTTGTGTTCTAGTTAGATCTATTTTTGATAATATCTCAATAACTTTTGGTATTTGAATTGTTGATTGATACATTAAATCTGCCATCTCTTTTTGATGATGCAGTAAAGATTCATAATGTGTTTTTAAATTTTTAATACGATTTTCTAAAATAGGTTTTATTCTTTGCTCTGTATTAACATTAGTTACAGAATAAACAATAAAATTTGCAATAATAAATACCACCACAATTATACTTAAAACTGTTATCTTATTTTTGGTAAAACTTCCCATAAACTACACCTTTAAACTTTATAAGAAATATTCTACAATATAATTGTAACCAAAATGTATCTGATTTATCACTTTGTAAACTTTTTAAAATAAATTAATTTTTGTTTATGTGATTGTTATATCACTGAACTTACCCCTATTTCCTTTTTTCTTAGAAAAAAAACGAAACCAAAAAAAATCGCACTCTAAGCCATTTTGGGGAATATTGATTTTGTTTGAGTTAAAAATTGAAAACTCCCTACGGTCAAACAGTTCAATTTTCTTAACACTCAAACTCATCAATATTTGTAACCCCAAAATGTCAAGCCGTGCAGGAGCTTTGGTATAGTTATTTGGCTTAGAATTTTAAATATTTATTAGCTAAGTTATGTTTAAAATAACAAGAGAAAGAACTACACACTAGCAAATGGCACAATTTGATTTTTTGGGATAAAGAGATTCTTTTCTTGGAGCGTTAA
>DAOVXU010000071.1 GCA_030635995.1 Arcobacter sp.
AAATCATATTTTCCATAATTACTTAAAAAAGTTTGTGCCATATATGCCAAATATTTTTCACTTTGACCTGCCCCATCATTTTGTAAATAATCTTGAAATTTTATAAATCCATCTCTACCCAACTGCATAGCTTTTCGTATAAGTTTTATCTCATCATTAGATTTAATAATTCTTTTTAGTTTTGAAAAGTTTGGTTTTTTAATAAATTTTATATCTAAATTTTTAGTTAAATTTAAATAAGAAGATAAACTAAAATCATTTGGATCAAAGTTTATCTTTTTTATATTTGATTTTTTAAGAATCTTTCTACTCGCCTTTACTAAATCATTTGAGATAATAAGTTCACAACCCTTTTTTAGATTTTGCGATGCATCAATAGTATATCTAGCATCAGTAATAAAAAAAGTTTCAGCTCCTAAACAGATGTAGATAGAGTTATCACAACTATATCCACACTCATAATATATCGCATTTTCATTTTGTAGTAAAAAGTTTTTCAAATATCTACTCTTCTAATTAGTGAAGTTCACTATTTAATTTTACTTCTCTTGTACTTCTCATAGCGATATATTGACCAGTTGTAGAATCTTGTCTAAAATGGATACCATTTAGCCCTTGTAAAGCATCAGCTCTCATAACATTAGAAAGTTTAGTCTCTGGATTTGCCTCTTCTATTTTAGTAATTTGTGCATCAGAGATAGCGATTTTTGTACCTGCAAATAAAGCAACACCACCATCAACAATACAAGCATCACCTAAAGGAATTCCAGTAGTTGAATTTGCACCAAGAAGAGTATTTTCACCAATTGAAATTGGGTTTCCATCAGTTCCACTTAGTACACCAAGGATAGAAGCACCACCACCAACATCAGAACCAGCACCAACAATAGCAGATGATGAAATTCTACCCTCAACCATAACAGGACCTAAAGTTCCAGCATTAAAGTTGATATATGAAGCACCTGGCATAACTGTTGTTCCAGCAGCTAATTGAGCACCAAATCTAACTTTAGAGGTATCTAAAATTCTTGTATTATCAGCAGGGATAATATGAGATAAAAATCTTGGGAATTTATCAACCATATCTATTGTAGGATATTTTCCAGTAAGTTTTAAAGTTAATTCATTTGCTCTTAACCAATCTAATTCAATCGGCATATTTCCAGACCAAGCTACATTGTGTAAAAGTCCAAATGCACCATTAAGATTTACTTTTCTAAGTTCAGCTTTCCCTAAAGATAAAGCATAAAGTTTTAAATATGCAGTTTCAACTGTTTGTGGATTTGCATCTTCAAATAAAAATACAATTTTATAATCATCAGCACCAAGACCAAGTTCTCTTGGAAGATTTGCTAAAGTAGATACAAGCTGTACATTTTTATGCTCATCACCCTTTGCTTCTGGGATATAAGGTCTAAACATCTCAATAGAAGCTTCTAAAAATGCATCACTAATATTACATACCAACTCACTTTTAGATGTATCAACTTCAACACCAGCAACTCTTAATGCTTCCATAAATACAGCAGCAGAACCAAAATTCTCATTCCAATTTACTATTGGATATGTAGCTTGTAAAACTTTATCAGCATTTAACTGACCTCTATCAATTTTAGCAATTCCAAAACCAATTGGATTTTTATACCAAGATTGAGATTGTATATCTTTAACTTTTGCTGCAAATTCTTCTTTTGTAAATACCATAAAATATTTCCTTCTAATTATTTAATTTTTTCCATTTTACTTAAATTTCGTTTTTAGTTTGATTAGCTGATATAATTGATTTTTGATTTTATATAATATTTATGTTTATTTAGTTAAACTTGCACTTCTTAAATGCGTCCATGGCTTAACTGGATATAGCACTGGGTTTCGGCCCCGGTGGTTGCGGGTTCGAATCCTGCTGGGCGTACCACTTTAAAACCCTTATAGAACAACTCATAGAGTGATTTTATAAGGGTTTTTTCATTTCTATTATAGAGTTATATTAAACTTTTCTATATACAAAATTTGCATAGTATTTTATTAGTTAAGGATCAATAATATATAAAATCTTAAAAAAACTGTTAATTAAACTTAATTAACAGTTCTATCTAGTAGAGACACTACCTCTTTTGAAAGATTATCTCTTAATACAGATCTTACGGTGATAGGATCACCATTCTTATCAACAGCTACAAAAGTAAAAGTTGCATTTGTTACTTGCATTTCACATCGTGTATCACAATATGACTTACGACATAACACATCTGCTTCAACATAAACAGCAATAGAACTTTTACCTATTTTCTTTATAGTTGTATGTATAGTAACAACATCACCATTTTGAATAGGTTTAATAAAATGAAGATCACTTACAGCGACTGTTACAGCAGTTGCATCAATCAAATCTCCTACTGCTATAGATGCAGCTTTATCCATCATTGACATAATCCATCCACCAAAAACTGTACCAGACGGATTTAAATCACTTGGATAAGCTTGTATTCTTAAAGTTAATACTCTCATAATTTTTTTGAAAACTCCAAAGTATCATCAATATCAAATTCTCTCTTAAAATCTTTATCTAGGGTTATAAACTCTTCATTTATCATATTTTCTCTTCTATATTAGCATCTGTTATTTATTATTTTAACTTCTGTACTACTAATTCATTCACCACTTTTGGATTTGCTTTACCATTTGTAGCCTTTAGTACCTGCCCTACAAAAAAACCTAAAAGTTTATTGTTACCTGCTTTAAACTTGAGTACATTATCTGGATTTTTTACAATTATTTCATCAATAATAGGTAAAATTTTAGATGGATCACTTATTTGAATAAGTCCACAAGCATCAACTATTTGCGTTGGATCTTCTCCTGATTTAGTCATAGTTTCAAAGACTTGTTTAGCAATTTTACTTGAAATAATCTCATCATCAACCATTTTAATAAGTTGGGCTATTTGCTTTGCATTAAATTTCAACTCATCAGATTGATTTTCTTTTATCACTCTAGCTACCTCATTTGTTACAATGTTAGCTAAACTTACAGGGCTATTAAGTGTAGATAGAGTTTCTTCATAGAAATTAGATAGATACTCATCACGAGCTAAAATATTAGATACTTCGTTATTTAATTTAAGCTCACTAGTATATTTGTCAAATAATAATTGCTGAGTTTCACTCATGGCAGCAATCTTGCCATCTACTTGTGCTTTTTTTATTTGAGGCTTAGATACAGGTTCATTTGCTTTTGTTTTTTTAGAATAAGAGTCTTTAAGCCCGACAATTTTATTAAATACAGGATTTTCATCAGTGTAGTCAATAGGATCAGCATAAAAATACCCTTCTCTTTCAAACTGAAATCTCTCATCAGGTTTTTGGGTTATAACAGCAGGTTCAACAAAAGCATTTTTAATAACCTGTAAAGAGTCTGGATTTATATCCTCTACTCCATCAGGGGCAACACACGCAAATAATCTATCATATATTCTTACTTCTACTGATTTAGCATCTTTTACACTCACCCACTGAATAGCACTTTTAACCTTGATACCACTAGTATCTGAACCACTTTTAGAATTAGAGTAATACTCTGCTTTTATCTCTGTAATATTGCCATTAGCATCTTTAACAACTTCCTTACAAGAGATAATATAACCATGTCTAAGTCTAACTGGCTGTGTAGGGGTAAGACGGTAGTAACCTTTTGGAGGATTTTGATTAAAATCATCACGTTCAATATAAATCTCCCTTGAAAAAGGTAACACTCTGTAACCCTCTTTAGGTACATCATGTGGATAGTATGAAGCATCAATATCTTCACAACCATCATAATTTTCAATCGTTACTTTTAATGGGTCAAGCACACACATAACTCGTGGCACTTTTTTATTTAAATCATCTCTTATGCAAAATTCAAGCTGTGAAACATCAACCATTGAATTTGCTTTTGCTATACCTATTTGATCACAGAAATTTAAAATAGATTCTGGAGTATAACCTCTTCTTTTATATCCAGCAATAGTAGGAAGTCGTGGATCATCCCATCCACTAACCTGTCCACCTTCAACTAACTCTAATAGCTTTCTTTTACTCATAACTGTATAGTTAATACCTAATCGTGCAAACTCATGTTGATAAGGGCGTGGCAATTCAAGCCCTAGCTCATCTAGTACCCAATTATAAATATCACGGTTGTTTTCAAACTCTAGTGTACAAATAGAGTGAGTAATTCCTTCAATATAGTCAGATAAACAGTGAGCAAAATCATACATTGGATAAATATACCACTCATTAGCTGCTCTAAAATGATGAGTATGTCTAATACGATATAAAAGAGGATCTCTCATTTTCATATTAGCAGCAGACATATCAATCTTAGCTCGAAGGATATGTTCACCATCTTTAAACTCACCCTTTTTCATTCTTTCAAAAAGATCTAAATTCTCTTCAATTGTACGCTTGGCATATTTACTTCGTTTTCCTACTTGCGTAACTGTTCCACGATACTCTCGTATTTCATCTTCAGTTAGACTATCAACATAGGCCTTACCCATTTTAATAAGTTTAACCGCATAATCATATAATTTTGGAAAATAATCAGAAGTAAAATAAACATTTTCACCCCAATCAAATCCAAGCCATTCTACAGCATCTTTAAGAGCTTCAACATATTTCAAATCTTCTTTAGTTGGATTTGTATCATCCATTCTAAGGTTACAATGTCCTTTATAATCTCGTGCAATACCAAAATTTATAAAAATAGACTTAGCATGTCCAATATGTGGGAATCCATTAGGCTCTGGAGGAAATCTTGTAACAACCTCTTTATACTTGCCTGACTTTAAGTCCTCTTCAACTATTGTACGTAAAAAATTCTTGCTCTCACTCATCTATTAAACCTTTTGATTTTGAAACTTTTATAAAAATTGTATTTTATCTTATTTGTGCTTATACCAAATTAAGCTACAACTGATTACTTAATTTGGTATAATTATAAAAAGCCTAAAAGATTTACAACTATGTTAATATATAATTATCCACTATTTCGTCCACCTGCTGAAGCTTCAAATATTATCATTCAAGTTACTTATGGTTGTAGTTATAATAACTGTAGTTTTTGTAGTATGTATAAATCTAAAAGTTATAAACCAAAAGAGTTAAAAGATATATTTCAAGATATAGATACTTTATCATCATACTACCCAAATAGCACAAAGATATTTTTAGCAGATGGAGATGCTTTAGCTTTGGATACTTCATATCTTTTAAAGATATTAAAATATTTACAAAAATCATTTAAAAAGCTTAGAAGAGTCTCTCTATATGGTTCAGCTCAAAATATATTATCTAAAACAAAAGATGAACTAGATATGTTACAGCAACATAAACTCATGTTAGTTTACTATGGGATAGAAACAGGAAGTGATATAGTTTTAAATAAAATTACCAAAGGTGTATCACAAGATGAGATAATAACTTCACTAAATATGTTATCAAATTCTAATATAAAAATATCTAGTACAGTTATATTGGGTATTGGAGGTAAAAATTATTCAACAGAACATATAAAACAAACAGCAAATATTATAAATAATACAACAGTAAATTATCTATCAACTTTACAATTAGGACTTGAAGATAATGTAATAGATAAATTTTATAGATACTTTGATGATTTCATACCTTTATCTGATACAGAAATTTTAGATGAACAAAAGCTATTTATAGAACTATTAAATCCAATAAATAAAATAATATTTAGATCAAACCATGCTTCAAATGCACTACATCTAGCTGGAAATATTCCAAAAGATAAAGATAAATTAGTATTAGAAATTGAAGATGCTTTAAAAATAGCTAACGATACTTTCGTACCAGAAGTTTCTGAAGGATTTTAAATATAGTGTCTTGACAAGTTGGGGTAGTATAATATAGCTATATAAGACCAAGATCTACAAAAAAGAAAGGAGAAGAATTATCACTTCTTAACACTTCATAGCTTCATCATACATAGCTAAAGCTGTATTTTCAGTTTCTACTATAATATGTGATAAATTTAACTTAGATAAAGATTCTTTTTCTTCAAATTTATTAACTTTTACTATGGTTTTTGTATTATGTGTTAATTCATTTACCACTTCACAGATGTGATTTAATTTTTTACTATTTCCTACTGAAATAATAACAGCAGAGGCATCTTTAATATTTATAGAATTTAAAATATTTTTTTGTGAAGCATTTCCATAAATAACAGGAAGACTTAGTTTTTGTGCATTTTTAACTTTTTAAATATCACCTTCAATAGCAATAAATTCTAGGCCATCTTTTTGTATTAATTCAGATATATGCTTTCCCAATCTTCCATAACCAATAAGTACAATATGATTTGTTAAACTATTTTTATCAATTTTTGGAAATCCATGATTTTTTTCTCTTTGCTTTGAAAATATATCTGCTATTGATGAAATATTTCTTAAAACAAATGGTGTAAGTATCATAGTTATTACAACTATTACTATAAGTACTTGACCAAGAACTGGATCTATTAGACCTTGTGCAAAAGATAATTCAAATATAACTAGTGCAAATTCTCCAAGCTGAAAAAGAGATAATGCAGTTTTAAGTGCATCTCTTTTATTTGTTCCAAATTTTAATATAGTAAAAATTATACCTATTTTTATTAAAATTAGAATTGGAATTAGTAAAGATATTAAAGCAATATTTTCATATATTATTTTAAAATCAAGTTGCATACCAACAGTTATAAAAAATACACCAAGCAATAGATCTCTAAAAGGTATAAGATCAGCTTCTACTTGATGTTTGTATTGCGTTTCTGCAATCATCATACCAGCTACAAATGCACCCAAAGAATATGAAAAACTAAATAGATGTGCGACATATGAGGCTCCAATAACAATAAGTAATATTGAGCTTACAAATATCTCATTTGATTTAGTTTTACTAACAGCATGAAAAAATGGTTCAAGTAAATATTTACCAACTAAAAATAATCCAGTTAGTAAAATTGCAGCATCTACAAATGTTTCAAAAAGAAGTGATGATATAGATTTATCAGTAACACTAAAAATTGTAATCATAAGTAAAATAGGTATCACAGCAATATCTTGGAAAAGTAATATCCCTAGCACTTTACGACCATAAAGTTTATTTATCTCTCCATTTTCATTTAATAGTTTAAGTACTATAGCGGTTGATGAAAGAGCAAGTGCCGAACCAATAATAATAGCAGATTTTATCTCTATGGCAAAAAAATTATTTGCTAAAAATGCAAAAAAACCTGCTGTTAAGAATACTTGTAACCCTCCATATATAAATACCTCTTTTTTCATTTTTATTAAGTGATTTATAGAAAATTCCAATCCTATAGTAAACATTAAAAATACAACACCAAATTCTGCTATCTCTTTAAGTTCATGACTATGTATAGCATCATGTAGATGAAATCCATAGGCTATAATAGTTCCTGTTGCTATATACCCTATAATTGTAGGTATTCCAAATTGTTTTAAAAATAAATTTAAAAATGTTGATACAAGTATAGTTACAATTATAATTTCTAGCATTAAGAACCTTTTAGTTAGCTATAACTTTATTTTTATATGCTTTTAAAATCAATACTACACCTAAAATACCAGCTATAAATGATGCAAAGAAAATACCCAATTTAACAGCAGCTACAACACCTTGATCCATAAATGCAAGTTGTGTTATAAATATTGACATTGTAAATCCAATACCACCCAAGAAACCAACTGCAATAACTTCGTCCCAACCTAAATCGTCTGGCTTTTTAACTATTTTTAATTTTTGTGCAAGATAAGTAAATGCTACAATTCCTATTGGTTTTCCTATTATTAGACCAAAAACTACACCAATAACTATCATAAGGTTAGCAGACACAGCACT
>DAOVXU010000008.1 GCA_030635995.1 Arcobacter sp.
ATTGTATTTTTTGGTTTATTATTTTTATTGTATTTTATTTATAAAAATCTAAATCATAAAAAAGAGCTAGAGATAGAAGTTAAACATAAAACAAGAGAATTAAATAATAAAAATCTAAAACTTCAAGAACAGACAAAAATATTAACTCAAACACATAGAGAACTTGAAGAGAGTGAATATGAACTTGAAGAGATAAATAAAAACTTAGAACAAAAAATTATTAAAGAAATTGAAAAAAATAAACATATTCAAGACCAACTTTTTAAATCAGAAAAACTAGCATCTATGGGTGATATGATAGGGAATATAGCTCATCAATGGAGACAACCACTATCAGTAATATCAACAGCATCTACAGGTATCATTATGCAAAAAGAGTATGGTATATTAGAAGATAACCAACTTATAGAGACTTGTAATGTTATTAATGACAATGCTCAATATTTATCAAAAACAATTGATGATTTTAAAAACTTTATAAAAGGGGATAGAACTAAAAAAATATTTAATTTAAAAAGTGATATAGATAGTTTTTTACATTTAGTTGAAGGTTCAGTTAATAATCATCATATCAATATAATTTTAGATTTACAAGACGATATACAAATAGATGGATATGAAAATGAATTAACTCAATGTATAATAAATATTTTTAATAATTCAAAAGATATATTAAAAGAAAAAGTAGAAGAGAATAGATTAATTTTTATTACAACTTATACAAACAAAGATAAAGCCATTATAAAAATAAAAGACAATGGTGGAGGAATACCAAAAAATATTATAGATAAAGTTTTTGACCCATACTTTACAACAAAACATAAATCACAAGGAACAGGACTAGGACTTCATATGACTTACAATTTAATTGTAGATGGTATGAATGGAACTGTTGAAGCTATAAATCAAACTTATACATATGAAGATAAAGAATATATTGGAGCTGAATTTATCATCTCATTACCTATATAAATAAAATCTCTAATCGATATTATAGCAGATATCAATAACAACAGAAATATATGGAATTGAAAATAGATCATACTCAAAACTAGTATTTTAAGTATTTTTTATATTATAGAAGAGATCCAAATAGAACATATAAAGAAATATACTATCTATTTGAATTATTTGCATTTAGACTAAATTGTACCTTGCTCAAATTGAGCTCTTAGTCTATCTTTCTCTTTTTGTCTTTTCTCTTTGTCAGCCTCACCTTTTCTATAATTTGATACAGAAAAATTCAACTGAACTAAAAATGATGCTGCAATAAATATCGATGAATAAGTACCAACAACAATACCAATCAATAATGTAAAACTAAATCCACTTATAATCTCTCCACCAAATAAATATAATGTAAATACAACAAAAAATGTTGTAAGTGAAGTAAGTGTTGTTCTACTTAATGTTTTAGATACAGATTCATTTACAACTTTATCTAAATCATTCTCTTTTGATGTTGTTACACCCTCTCTAATCCTATCAAATACAATAATAGTATCATTTAAAGAATATCCAAGAATAGTTAAAATAGCTGCTAAAATATCAAGGTTTACATCAATACTAAATAATACAATTGCACCAAGGGCAATTGATATATCATGAATAAGTGCTAATATTGAAGAGATAGCAAATCTAACTTCAAATCTAAAAGATACATAAATAAGGATAACAATAAGAGCTAAACTTAAAGCCATAATACCTTTTTCTTGTAAAGCATCCCCTACTTTAGGACCAACCATATCAACTCTTCTTATCTCATACTCACCTGTAACTTTTAATATCTCACGAATATCATCACCAATATCTTTTCCAAGTTCAGTAGTTGATGATGGGATTTTTATAATAATCTCATTTGGCGTTCCAAATTTTGTTACAACTGCTTTATCAAATCTTATATCTTTTACTAAAATATCTCTTATATCTTGAACAGGAGCTACTTTTGTATATTGAACTTGAATAAGTGTTCCACCAGAAAAATCTATCCCTAAGTTTAAACCTTTAGTAAAAAGCAATACAAAAGATGCAATAACTAAAATGGCAGAAAAGCCTAAAAAAGGTAACCTTTTACCCATAAAATCATATGTTTTATTTGATTTAAAAATTTCCATTAACTTATACCAAACCATTTCTTTAAATTTTTATCTTTTGTCATTTTAGGCATCAAGGCTTCATATATACCATGTGTACCTAAAATAGCAGTTATCATTGATGCTAAGATACCAATACTCATAGTAATAGCAAAACCTTTAATAGGTCCTGTACCATAAGCATAAAGGATAACAGCCACTAAAAGTGTAGTTATATTTGCATCTAAAATAGCACTCATAGCATTGTTATATCCATTTTCAATAGCTTTAGGGATACTTGTACCAGCTTTTAATAACTCCCTTATTCTTTCACTAATAATAACATTTGCATCAACTGCCATACCAACAGTAAGTACAATTCCTGCCATACCAGGAAGTGTTAATGTAGCACCAAACATCGCCATAACCGCAACAATAATAAATATATTTGTTACAAGTGCAATATTTGCAATTACTCCACCAATACCATAATAAACAATCATAAATACAACCACAAGTAAAAATCCTGATACTAAAGCAAATATAGATGCATTTATAGAATCAGCACCCAAACTAGGTCCTACACTTCTTTTTTCAAGCATAATAACTGGAGCAGGTAATGCCCCACTTCTTAATGCTATAGCAACATTTCCAGCTTCTGAAACTGTAAATCCACCACTAATTTGTCCACTTCCACCACCAATTCTTTCTCTAATATATGGTGCTGAAAATACTTTTCCATCAAGAACAACAGCAAGTCTTTTACCAATACTTTTAGAAGTAAAATCACCAAAAACTTTAGCACCAAAACTACTAAGTGTAAAAGAGATTACAGGTTGGTTTCCTTCATCAAAAGCTACTCTTGCATCAACTACTTGAGAACCTGTTAAAATAGGTATTTGTCTTACTAAATATTTAATAGAAGGATCATTTGAATCTGGTAAAACAATATCTCCAAACTCTTTAATTTCATCATCTGTTAACGAATAGACTTGATCTGCTCTTACTTCATCTATTGCCATAAGTTCAAGATTTGCTGGTCTAGAGATAAGTTCTCTTGCTCGTTGTTCCTCCTCTTGTGTTTTAATACCTGGAAGTTCAACAACAATATCAGTTTTACCTTGTCTTGTAACAGAAGGTTCAGCTAAACCAAATTGATCAAGTCTATTTCTTATTGTTTCAACAGCTTGAGATACAGCACTATCTTTTGTAAGTGAAATCTGCTCATCAGTTAAAGAGATTGTATATTCTAACTCACTTGATTTTTCAATATGTAAACCTTTTATATCTTCTAACATAACATCAAGATTTGTCATCTCACCATCATCTAAAAGGATAAAAGTTAAATTCATAGGATTGATTGTTAAATCCTCTATTAAAATATCTTTATCATCTGCAAAATATTGAACAGTTGCAGAAATAGATTTTATTTTTGATTCAACAGCTTTTTGTGTTTGAACACCTAAAAGTAAATGTAATCCACCTTGCAGGTCAAGACCTAAAGAGATCTTTTTCCCATCTGATTGAGTAAATGATGGTATTGCAAAAATAACACCAAATAATGTAACTAGGATAAAAATCACTAGCCTATAATTAAAAATTTTCAATTTTATTTCCTAAAATCTATTCTTCCCATTTGCTTGAAACAAATGATTTAATAAGTCTAGCTTCTGTCCCATCAATATTTTTAATTTTATAAAAATCTTCTTCTACTTTAATTATTTCGACAATTAAGCCACCACTTGTTATAATCTTATCACCTTTAGTTAAAGCGTCTAGCATAGCACTATGCTCTTTTTGTTGCTTTTGTTGTGGTCGAATGATTAAAAAATAAAATATCGCAAATAATACGATAAGAGGCATTAATGAACCTATTAAACTTCCTGATTGTTCCATGTTGAATCCTTTGTCTTCTTCTGTAATTTTCAAAGATTATACTAAAAATGTAATTATAAAAGGCTTTATCACTGCTTTACTATTTTCAGCATTTATATATCTTGAGTATTTTGATTTAACAAATAAGCTTTTAAATACAGTTTTAGCAATAATCTCTTATATTTTAATTGTAACTATTGATAAAAAATCACTTTTTTTTACAGGTTTTTTTATAGGTATATTATGGTTTTGGTGGATTGGATATAGTTTTATATATTATGAACTAATATATCTTATCCCTTTTGTACTATTAGGGATTGGATTTATTTATGGTTTTATTTTTTATCTTACAGCAATTATAGATAATATACTTGTACGGATAATATTAGTATATTGCTTAACTTTTATAGAACCTTTTGGATTTAATTGGTTTAAAATAGATCTTCCACTGATAAATACATATTTTAATACCTATGCTTCAACAATTAAAAAACCAAATTTAAATATATATATGCCAAAATATTCAATACCTCAAGATAATAAATGGGATAAAATATATCAAAAAGAGATAATATCTACAAATTTAACTAATATTGATTTTGCCATATCAAAGAACTATGATATAGTTATATTACCAGAAACATCATTCCCCCTTCTTTTAAATAAAACATATCCATTATTAGAAGTTTTAAAATATAAATCAAAAGATATTACAATCATCACTGGTGCATTATCCTATAAAAATAATCAATATCTAAATTCAACCTATATGTTTCAAAATCAAAAAGTAGAAATTGCAAATAAAGTAGTTTTAGTGCCATTTGGAGAAAAAATACCCCTACCAAAATTTATGGTTGATTTTATAAATAATACTTTTTTTAATGGGGCAAGTGATTATCATAGTGCAAATAAAGCAACAACATTTACTATAAATGATATAAAATTTAGAAATGCAATTTGTTATGAGGCAACAACAGATGAGATATATAAAAATTTAGATACAAAATTTATAATTGCTAGTTCAAATAACGCTTGGTTTACACCATCTATTGAACCAACACTTCAAAAATTACTTTTAAGATATTATGCTAAAAAATATAATCTTTATATATATCACTCTACAAATATGTCTGATAATATGATTATAAAATAAAAAAACTATTAAGAAACTATCCCTTTTATCATAAAAAATACACCCGCACTTAAAATTGCAGCAGCAGGTACAGTTATAATCCAAGCTGCAATTATCTTTTTAACAGCATCTCTTTTTACATATTTAATCTTTTTAGCTGTTTTAAATTCTTTTTTCTCTATTTTAACCAACTCTTGCTTATCGTCAATAAGTTTATATAATTCAACTATTTTTATATAATCTTTTTTTGTTTTTTCTTCTATCGCCTCAAGTTCTTTAAATTCACTTTGCATTATATCTAACTCTTTTTTATCAGCTTTAAATTGTTCTCTCACCTTTGCTATAAATTTACTTTCACCTCTATCCAGATATTCTCTTAAAAAACCTACACCAAAAACTCCACCAACTGCAATATGTGTAGAGGATACAGGAAGTCCAAGTTGAGAAGCAATTATAACTGTAATAGAAGCAGCCATAGCAATAGAAAAGGCTCTCATTTGATCAAGTTCTGTTATCTCTGAACCTACTGTTTTAATCAATTTTGGACCATATAAAGCAAGACCAACTGCAATTCCAATTGCCCCTACTCCCATAACCCATAAAGGTATTTCAGATTTACCAGACATTCCACCATGTACAATTGCATCATTAATAGCAGCCAATGGTCCAATTGCATTTGCAACATCATTTGCACCATGGGCAAAACTAAGCATTGCAGCAGAAATAATAAGTGGAACTGTAAAAAGTGTATTTACACCAGCTCTTGTTTTTTCAATATTTTTAGCTGCTTTTTCAATCATAGGTTTAACAATAAAATATATACCAATAGCAAATGCTGAGCCTATCATTAATGCCGTTGTAAAGTCAATTTTTACAATCTTTTTTATCCCTTTTAACATCAAATATGTAGAAAATGCCATCGCCATAATAGCCACTAAAATAGGTACAATCTTTTTAGCACTATTAATCATATCTTTTTTAAAGACAATTTGTGATTTTATAAGATATAAAAAGGATGCCGCAATAACACCACCTAAAATAGGAGATATTATCCAAGAGGCAGCAATTTTTCCCATAGTTCCCCAATCAACTATAGAAAAACCAGCAGCCGCAATACCTGCACCCATAACTCCACCAACTATTGAATGAGTAGTAGAAACAGGAGCACCTATATATGTAGCAAAATTAAGCCATAAAGCAGCACTTAGCAATGCAGCAGTCATAGCCCAAATAAAAATCTCAGGATTTTCTATCATTGCAGGATCAATAATACCTTTTTTAATAGTTTTTACAACTTCCCCACCAGCTATTAAAGCACCAGCTGCTTCAAAAATTGCAGCAATAACTATTGCCCAAAACATTGTCATAGCTTTAGAACCAACCGCTGGACCTACATTATTTGCTACATCATTTGCACCAATATTCATAGCCATATAAGCACCAAATACTGCTCCAATGATTAAAAATGTGTTATTTTCTAATCCTGAATTTGACATTGTACTATATAGAAAAACTAATGCAATAAATAAAAATGCAATTACAACTCTTCCATAACCACCAACTGCATTATCTAATGTAACCTGCTCCATCGTTTTAATAGTCTTTATATCCATTGTTAACCTTTTTAATCTTTACTAATCAATTTAAGATAAAATTTTAGTGTAAAGCTATTTAAGATTTCTTTAAAAAAATGATAGTTAAATATAGGGAATGTAGTGTATTTATTTTGAATCTCTATAATATATTACTAAAAGATTTTAAAATTTATTTTTTGCATAAAAAAAGGTGCAAGGAGAATATCCTTACACCTAAATAATAATCTTAGTTTATATTATTCAACATCAGCGTCGATTATATCTTCAAGAAGGTAATAGTGCTTTTTTAGCACTATCACTTATCGTTATTAATTATTATGAAACCTTATTCAACATCAGCGTCGATTATATCTTCATCTTCTTTTTTCTTCTTTTTAGGCTCTTCAGTGCCACATGAACCATCAGCACATCCACCTTTGGATTGCTCTTTTTTCATAACTGCTTCCATAAGTTTTTGTGAAACTTCCCCAAGTGTTTTTAAGCTCTCATCTATTTGCTCTTTTGTAGCATCATCAGATTTTAATAACTCTTCAAGTTGAGCTGCTGCATCAACAATAGCTTTCTCTTCATCTTCAGATACAACTGCATCATCTTTATTGTCTTCTAATGCTTTTTTAATTGTATGTAACATACCTTCTGCTTGATTTTTAGCCTCTACAACTTCTTTTTTCTTAGTATCAGCTTCTTTATTTGCTTCAGCTTCATTTACCATTTTTTCAATCTCATCATCCGAAAGTCCAGATGAACCAGAAATAGTAATCTTATTCTCTTTACCAGTTGATTTATCTTTAGCAGATACATTTAAAACACCATTTGCATCAATATCAAATGTTACTTCAATTTGTGGCTGACCTTTAGGAGCAGGAGAAATATCAGAAAGTTCAAATTGACCTAAGTTTTTATTATCTTTGATAAATTCTCTTTCACCTTGACCAACTACAATAGAAACTGCAGGTTGATTATCTTGAGCTGTTGAGAAAACTTGAGATTTTTTAACTGGAATTGTTGTACCTTTTTCAATTAATTTAGTCATAACTCCACCTAAAGTTTCAAGACCTAAAGAAAGTGGTGTAACATCTAAAAGTAATACATCTTTAACATCACCTTTAAGCACTCCACCTTGAATAGCAGCACCAGCAGCAACAACCTCATCAGGGTTTACAGAATTGTTAAGTTCTTTTCCAAAGTATTCTTTTACAATCTCTTGCGCTTTTGGTATTCTAGTAGATCCACCAACCATAATAATTTCATCCATTTCATTATTATCAAGTCCAGCATCTTTCATAGCTACTTTAATATGATCTAGCGTTTCATTTACTAAATCTTCAGTCATAGCTTCAAATTTTGCTCTTGTAAGTGATTTTACTAAGTGTTTTGGTCCTGTTGCATCAGCTGTGATAAATGGTAAGTTTATCTCTGTTTCAGCAGTAGCAGATAACTCTTTTTTTGCTTTTTCAGCTTCATCTTTAAGTCTTTGATGTGCCATTTTATCATCTCTTAAATCAATTCCAAACTCAGATTTAAAATCTTCAGCTAACCAATCAATAATAACATTATCAAAATCATCTCCACCTAAGAAAGCATTTCCATCTGTTGAAAGAACTTCAAATGTTCCATCACCAATCTCAAGTGTTGTAACATCAAATGTACCACCACCTAAATCATATACAAGAACTTTCTCTTCACCTTTTTTATCAAGTCCATAAGCAAGTGCTGCTGCTGTTGGCTCATTAATAATTCTTAGTACATTAAGTCCTGCAATTGTTCCAGCTTCTTGAGTTGCTTTTCTTTGTGCATCATTGAAGTAAGCAGGAACTGTAATAACTGCATCAGTTACAGTAGAACCTAAATAAGCTTCTGCATCTGTTTTAAGTTTCATTAAAATCTTTGCAGATATCTCTTGTGGAGTATATGTTTTACCATCAATTTCAACAGCAGCTGCTCCTGATTTGTTTACAATTTTATATCCAACTTTATCCATAGCATCTTTTGCATGTTCTTCATCCATCATAAGACCCATAATTCTTTTAATAGAATATATTGTTTTTTCAGGATTTGTAATAGCTTGTCTTTTAGCAGGTTCACCAACTAAAATATCACCTTTATCTGTAAATGCTACAATAGAAGGAGTTGTATTTTTACCCTCTTTATTTGATATAATCTTTGCTTCTCCAGCTTCATATACTGCCACACAACTATTTGTTGTTCCTAAATCTATCCCTATTACTTTACTCATTTTATTTCCTTTTGTTTATTATTTTATTTTATTTTATTTTAATAGTTTTTTGACATTACGGTCAAATTTATTCATCCCACTCTCGTTCCCAAGCTCCAGCTTGGGAACGCATACTAAAGTTTAATTCAACTCATATATACACTCCCAAGTAAAACTTGGGAGCGAGTTTAAACTATACCTTAGTTAGCAACACTAACCATTGCTTCTCTTAGCAATCTGTCCTTAAACTTATAACCTTTTTGCATAACCATAACAATTTGCCCAGACTCTACATCTTCACTATCAGCTTTCATCACAGCATTGTGATAATCTGGATTAAATTCATCATATTCAACTTCATTTATATCATATTTTTCAAAAGCTTTATTAAATGACTTAACAGTTAATTCAATTCCCTCTTTTAATTTTTCTACAAGTTCAGCTGGTTCTATATCTGCACTAGCACTTAATATTGCCATTTGAAGTGCATCAATAGG
Source organism: Arcobacter sp. (assembly GCA_030635995.1). GTDB lineage: Bacteria > Campylobacterota > Campylobacteria > Campylobacterales > Arcobacteraceae > CAIJNA01. Next base: position 9,387 of record DAOVXU010000008.1, read on the forward strand.
AGCAAGTAAATCTTTTGCAAACTTTTCACTTGCATAATCTATCGCACTATATTTCTCTTTTTCAAGTCTTTTTTTGATATTTTCAAAATCAGCATGAGTTCTTAAAAATTTATCTTCTGACTCTTTTGCTTTAGCTTCTGCTTGGGCAACTTTAGCTTCCATTTTACATTTAAACTCTTCATCCAATGATGCAAACTTTTCTTCGTCAGAAACACTCGAAGATTCAGAAGGTACTTCTGTACCATCTTCTATCTTCTCCTCAACTACATCTTCACTAACTTCATTCTCTTCTATATTTTCTTCAACTTCAGAAATAACTTCTTCAGTTTTTATCTTTTCATTCTCTTTACTCATTTATATAATCCCTTTATAAAAATATTCATAATCTTTTGATAATTCACCAACAACCAACATCTTAACTTTTTGTTTATTTATATGTGTATTGTGTACAATTCCAATATAACCACTAGGTAACATATTTTCAAAATAGACCCCAGCTTTTAAACCCTCCATAACACCACCTTGAATAAAATTATTTATAATATCCTCATCCAAATCATAACTAACAGAAAATTTTAAAAAGTGCTTTAAATTTAAAATATTAAATTCACTTTTTTGAATATATCTATTCAGTTCATCATAAAGTTGCATAGCTCCTACTTGTTTTGATACATCTAATATATCATCCAAGTCCATATCAATCATACCACTCATAAAACGATATAAAGCCGAACTATACTTAATAGTTATTGCAAAATCACTTGGAGTTGGTTCAAATGGCGAAAATTGTTCACTACTTGAAGAAAACTCCAATATCATATAAACATCTTCAATATTTAATACTCTTTGTAATTTATTAATATGTTGTTGTTGAATAAATACACTAACCCCCATATTAAAAGCTAATGTTTTTAATTTTTTATAGTCAACATTATTAAGTTCAAAATCTAATCTATCATTCCAAAACTCTTTAAAAGCTTCCGTAGTTGGTGTTCGACCACTACTTATATGCTCTTGAGCCAAATATCCCTCTTCACCTAACTTTTTAAAGTATCCTCTAATAGTTGCAGGGGAATAAGCAATATCATACATAGACTTTAACTGACTAGAACCTATCGGCTCTAAGTTTTCAATATATGCACGGATAATAGAATGTAATAAGAACTCTTTTTTATCGATCATCATTTACCATTTTTCTTAAAATTGGCACTCCATTACGGATAGTGCTAAGAAAATTATAGCAGATGAAGTTTAGTTTGTCAAGTAAATTAGCACTTAAATAGATCAAGTGCTAATTTTATCAAATTAAGGGGATAGTTATTGTAAATTTAGCACCAGTATAAGTTATATTTTTATGCTCATAAGTTTCATTTATAACATCTAATATTCCATTAAAACTATTGTGAATAATACTATGTGCCATATTAAGACCTAAACCTGTACCTTGACTTTGATGTTTAGTTGTAAAATAAGCATCAAATATTTTTGGAATTATTTCAGATGGAACACCACCACCATTATCTAATATACTTATAACTATCTCATTATTAGTTTTAAAAGTATTTATAAATATAAATTTATCAGTTATATTTTTTTCCACTAATATATCTTTTGCATTATTAACAATATTTACAATCGCTTGAATTAACATATTCAATGCACCAAATAGTTCAGTATCACAATTATTGTTAATTATTAATTCTACATAACTATCTTTTAATGAACTATTAACAATAGTTAATGACTTATCAATCAATCTCTTAATATCAAATTTTTCCTCTTCACTATCACCTTTTATAAAATCTCTAAAGTCATCAATTGTTTTTGATAAATATTGTGCATTATTATTTATATCATTACAAGATTTATTAAAAGATTCATCAGTAAGGATATCATACTCTTTTTGCATCATCATCCCTGTAGCATTTGTAGATATTACAGAGAGTGGTTGTCTCCATTGGTGTGCAATATTTCCTATCATCTCACCCATTGCAGCCAATCTTGTTTGTTCTGATATTTTTTCAAGATGTCGTTCATTTTCTTTAAATTTTAAAAATTCATCATCATTCAATCCAAGTTTAAACATCTGTTGTAAATCATTAAATAGATCTATACTAAGATGTGTAAAATGTTCAAATTTAATATTAACAATACAACTATTATCTGAAGAGATATGATAATTCTGAAATATAAACTCTAAACTTTTTTCAACAGCTCTTATATCTTCTATAAATATTTGCAATATATTCTCTTTAAGATAAATATTTATAGTAGAATATTTAACAGTTTCAAATAAAAATGTATTTATTTTTATATATTCATACTTTGTTATATCAACTAATGATTTCATTTTTTCCATAAGTAAAGGTATTAAATCTTTTTTTATATTTTTAACAATTAAATATTCATCTTTTAATAGTGAAAATCCAATAGTCTTATTTTTACTAATATTATTTATATGATTGGATTTAATTTGTATTTGATTTGAAATTTTACTTTTTCTTTCTGGTTTATGTTTAAAGATATCAACTTTTTTTATATTTTCATTATGTTTTATATTTTCATTATGTTTTATAGAAAAATTATTATCATCTGGAATATTAAATTTTAATGCTAAACATAAACTATCATCATCATTATTACATTTAGAGGTAAAAAACTTTACAATCTCATTAATATCTTTAGTTTGTTTTAATTTATAATTTATATCATTTGCATGAAAACTAACACCATCTGTAACTGCAATTAAAATATCATTTTTCATCACTTTTAACATATTTGTTTTGATAGTTCTAGGGATATCATAACCTAAAATACCATCTTGCCTATGTAGGTCTAAAATATTATTATCCCTATATATTATCGCTTTAGTATTTCCAATAGAACAATAGCTAATAATAGGAGTTTTTTTATAAATATGTGCAATAAATATTGTCATACCATTGTTTTTTAAAATCTCTTGTTTATGAATTAAAGTTAATAAATCTTTTAATGTCTCATTTTTATGATCTTCTATAAATTTACTTATATCACAAGCTAACTGATATACACGATAACTACCGTGTCCACCAATATCTGCGACAACAAGTAAAAAATAATCTTCAAGTTCCAAATAGATGTGAAAATCTCCACATTCATTTTTTGCACTATACGGTTTTATATCTACACTAAGTTCTATCATCTTAATCTCTTTTTTATATCTATAGTTGTCCCCTCATCAGAAGTTTGAATATCTACTTCATCACTAAGTCTAAATAAAGAAGCAAAACCCAATCCCAATGTTCCACTTGTACTATATCCATCTCTTATAGCCATATCAAAATTTTCTATACCATCCCCTTTATCGGAAGCTTCTATATGTAAAATATCATTTGAAACAGTTAACTGAACTGAACCTTGTGGTGTATATTTTTTTATATTATAAACAATCTCTGAAATAATAGTTTTTATCTCCATCTTTTTAGTTTTTTCTATATTGTACTTTTTAAAATACATTTCAATCTCACCAAGAAGTATTTGTATATCTGTTTTCTTATTTATTTTTAAAAACATCTATCGCACTTTGTACATCTAATGCCGTTTTAAAAGTTATCTCATCTATAAAATGAAATAATATTGAAGCACTGTATGGGTTTATATTACATACTATTACATCAATATTGTTCAATCGAAACATATTAACTAAACTTTGTATATATTTAATATCATCAGAAGTAATAACTTCTAATAATGCCAAATCAAATATTATATTTTGCACAGCTTTTTTCTTAACTAAATTTAATACCTCTATACCTAAAGTAGTTAGATTGATATCTTCTGGATCTATAGCAATAGCTAAAATAATATTTGTTAAAAAAAAGTTACTTTTCATTAGCTAGTTTTAAAGCATCTTTTAAAGTTGATGTTGTAAATATATCATCTAAATTTATCCCTAGATTTACCATTGTCTGAGCAACTTCTGGTGCAATACCAGATAATATTGTTCTACAACCCATAAGGCGAGTAGCTTTTGTAATTTTGATAAGATGAGCTGCAACAGCACTATCTACTATCATAATCCCTTCAATATCAACAATAGTTATTTTTGTAGATTTATCTTTAATAGATAATAATATATTCTCCATAAGAGTTTGTGATTTTACTGAATCTAAAATACCAACTAATGGAATAAGTGCTATATTATCACTAATTTCTAAAATTGGCACTTCCATATCTGCTATTAAAAGTGCTTGGTTTTCTAAAGTAGTAATATCTGCAAAAGTAACAACCTCTTGAAAATAATCAATAGCATCATCTTGAAGTGCTTGACCTTTTACTTCAAAAATTCTATTTTGACCATTTTTATTTACCATCATTGCTTTATGTATCATATCAGGTTCTTTTAAAATTAAATCTGCCCAACTAGTACCATCCGGATATATTTTTTTCAAATACCTATTTTGCTCATCATTGATAAAATAATCACAAATACAATCACTTTTTAATAAATATTCTTCTATATTATCTGCTTTAAAAAAATTTAAAAATGCTCTATTCGCATAAACTAATTTTTCACCATCTGTAACAATTACAATATCCACTTGTGCATCTAATATCAATTTAGTTTTATCTAATTCATATCTTAAATCATTCTCATTTTCTTTTTTCATATCTATTCCTAATTTTATAAAATTTCAATAAAGTACTGCATTATACTCCTATTCATCTTTTTAGTTTTAACAAAATATTTTAAATATGATGATATAAATTTTATTGTAGCAAAATGTTACACGATAAGATTTACATAAGTAGCGATGCTACTTATGATTTATTAGAAGCTTGCCCACTCATCATTATCATTATTTGATACTATTGGTTGTACTTGAATAGCTATTTTAGCTTTGATAGGTTGTTCTATTTTTGGAGTTTTTTCATTGTTAGTTTGAACTGATACAGAGATATTATTCACCACTTTTGCTTTTACACTATCTTTTCCAACAAACTCTTTTTCATTTGCACTTGAGACAATAAGTTTTGCAATAGTATCTGTTTGTTGTGCTACATCATTTGTAGCAGATGCAATAGAAGCATTTTCTTGTGTTTGTTTATCAAGTGAATTAATTGCATCATTTATTTGCACAATTCCTGATTGTTGCTCTTTTGAAGCCATCTCAACATCAGATATAATATCTGTCGTTTCAGAAATATTTTGATTTAATTCTTCATATCCTGCAATCATCTTATCAGCTATAAATTTACCATCATTTGCTTTTGAAGTTGCATTTGATACCAATGCTTTTATCTCATTTGCTGCTTCTGCACTTCTTGAAGCCAAATTTCTTACCTCTTGAGCAACAACTGCAAAACCTTTTCCAGCTTCTCCTGCTGTTGCAGCTTCAACTGCAGCATTCAGTGAAAGAATATTTGTTTGAAATGCTATTTGGTCAATAACACTTATCGCATCACTTATTGATGTTACTTCTGTATTTATCTCTTCCATAGCAGTTGTTGTTTGTGAAGCTAATTTTTTACCCTCTATTGCAGATTCTTTTACTGATGTACCTAACTGTGACATTTTAATAATATTTGAATTTGTACTTGAGATATTACTTGTAACCTCTTCAAGTGCTGCGGCTGTTTCTTCTAGTGCAGCTGCGGCTGTATTTGAACTTCTATTTAATGTATCAACATTACTTAGTAATATATCTGAATTATTACCAAGAGTTAAACCATTTTGTTTATTTTCAATCAACATATTTGTAATTGCTTGTTTTACTTTATTTATATCTCTAACTAAAAGTTCAAATACACCATCATGTTCAATATCATTAAGAACTAAATCATTTCTATAATCATAATTAGAATATTGTTCAAGGACAATATTTACATCATCAAAATGTCGTTTTGTAGCATTTATCATATCATTAACAGTATTTTTAAAATCTTCTAAAGTTTTATTTGAAGTATCTCCGGATATAGTTTCACTATACCACCCTCTAGAAACTCTATCCATAGTTTTTTTAGCAGATTCAATTAATTTATTATCTTCATCTATACCATTTTGAATAATTTGTAAATAACTATTAACATTTGTCGATATTGCACCTATCTCATCATTTGATGTTACCTCTATTCGTGAACTTGTATCATTTGAATCAAGAAGATTTTGAGTTGCATTATGAAGATTTGTAAGTTTTTTAAAAATATCTTTTAAAATTATATAAGATATCAAAATAACTAAAATAATACCTATACTATTTAAAATCAAAAATAACATTATACTTTGATTTGTATCAGATAACAGATACTTAATAGTTTTAGTCAACTCACAAGCAAGATGATCATCAATTTTTTTTAATTTATTTATTTTACTTGTAATTTGTTCAAACCAATAACCACTTTCAACTCCAAAATCAGAATTCTTATCTAATAATATTTTTCTTATTCTAGAAACTTCATTTATATCACTACCTGTTAATGTACTCTTAGCAAATTGAATTGCATCATCTGAAGCATATCTTTTAAAACCTTCCATATAAGCATGTTGAGAAGCAACAAATTTAGAATATTTCATTTTAAGTGCTACAGAAAATTTATTTGCAGATAATACTCCTGCACCTATAGCTCTTTCAATTCCTGCTTTCTCTTTTGAAAATAAGAAGCTTGTATAAGCAGTTAATTTTTCAGCCACAGGAGCATCATTTGCCAATTTTGCAATAGCAGGAATAATACTTAAAAATGTTACATTCATTTTTGTATAATAAGTGATAGCTTTAGCTTTTTCAATAGATAAACTATCTACTGAAGAACGAATCGAATTTATATTTTTTAATCGTCCTAAACTATTGTTTAATTGATTATTAACTTTAACATTAATATTAGAAAAGTCATATTTCGATAAAAAGCTTTTTAATTCTTGTACCCTTTTATCAGTAAGCTTTCTTTGACCTGGCAAAGTAGTTGCAAAGTTTTTTCCCTTAGTTCCAATAAATCCAGCGGTCATCCCTCTCTCTTTTTGAAATTCATGAACAGCTTTTGAAATTTTAGTAGATAACTCAACACCTATCTCTAATTTTTCCAATTGCATTTTAGTAGAATAATCAGAAATAATTGACATAGTAGAAACTACAATTAACCCTAACAATGGCAGTGATATAAGTATCATTAATTTTGATTTAATAGACATTTTTATTCCTTTAAAAAATTTTAAATATATTCTACACTTTTAATTATTAAGTTCAAATTAATACTTCTTATATTAATTCTATTTAGATACAATGGCAATATTAATATTTATATAAAAAGGTGCTAAATTTGGAAAGATTAGTAGAAGTTGAACAAATATCATTTGAAGAAATAAAAGATGAAACAACACTTCGTCCCTCTATTTGGGATGAATATATTGGTCAAAAAAAGATAAAAAAGAATCTACAAGTTTTTATAGAAGCTTGTAAAATTAGAGAAGAAGTTTTAGACCATATCCTTTTATTTGGACCTCCAGGACTAGGAAAAACAACTTTAAGTCATATCATTGCAAATCAGATGAAAGCAAGTATGAAAGTAACAGCCGCTCCTACTATTGAAAAAGCTGGTGATTTAGCAGCAATACTTACAAATCTTCAAGAGGGTGATATACTTTTTATAGATGAGATACATAGACTCTCCCCTGCAATTGAAGAGATACTCTATCCTGCAATGGAAGATTATCGACTTGATATTATTATAGGAAGTGGACCAGCTGCTCAAACAGTACAGATTGATTTGCCAAAATTTACACTTATTGGAGCAACTACAAGAGCAGGAATGATAAGCAATCCTTTAAGAGATAGATTTGGTATGCACTTTAGAATGAATTTTTATGATACAGATGAACTAAGTCAAATTGTAAATATAGCTTCAAATAAATTAAATAAACCAACAAATGAAAATTCAAGCATAGAAATAGCAAGAAGAAGTAGAGGGACACCTAGAGTTGCATTAAGATTACTAAAAAGAGTTCGAGATTTTGCTGATGTCAGTGGTGAAGATAAAATAGACTTAAATAGATGTCAATATGCATTAGATGAATTAGGGGTCAATGATAAAGGTTTTGATGAGATGGATATAAAACTTTTAGAACTTTTACTCTCAAATAAAGGTAGACCAATGGGACTATCTACTATTGCAGCAGCATTAAGTGAAGATGAAGGAACGATTGAAGAGGCTATAGAACCATATTTACTAGCAAATGGATATATAGAAAGAACAGCAAGAGGAAGAATAGCAAGTGTAAAATCATATGAACTATTTAGACTTACACCACCAACAATACAACTAGAAAAAAACTTATTCGAATAAAGGAAAAATATGGCAACATTTGATTTAGGAACACTAAGAACTATCACAATTTTATATGTAGAAGATGAAGCTATAATAAGAGAACAATCCCTAAAAGCATATAATAAATTATTTAAGACTGTATATTCTGCCGTCAATGGAGAAGAAGCATTAAAGATATTTCTTAAAAAGAAAGATGATATAGATGTAATAATTACAGATATAAATATGCCAAAACTTTCTGGTCTTGAATTAGCAAAAAAAGCATTAGAGGTATCTGATATACCAGTAATTGTAACAACTGCACATACAGATACAAATTATCTATTAGATGCAATTGATATTGGTATCAAAAAATATGAAATAAAACCAATTACATTAAATGGAATTGTGCAAGATATAGAAAGAGTAGTTACTCAATATAGAAAAGATACTCATATCAAAGATATAGCCAAAACTCTACTTTTAAAATCAAAAAATACTGCTGATACACTAAATAAATTTATAGAAGAAAATCGTGCATTAGAAAAATCAAATCAATTTTATAAAAATTTAGTTGACAACTATGTTCCTATGGTTAAAACAGATAAAAATGGTATTATTTTAGAAATATCAACACAATTGTCTAAAATGTTATCCTACTCTCAAGAAGAATTAATAGGAGAAAATATATCTCATCTTAAGGATTCTTCATGTAAAAATATCTCTTTTCAAAAACAGATGTTAAAAGCAATTCATAAAAAAGTACAAATCAAATCAACACATACATTAAAAAATAAAAACAATAAATCATTTATTTATGATGTAAATATGATTGTTTTTTATGGTGAAGATAGTTTAGTATCTGGATATACCTTATATTTTAACTTAATATCATCACAAAATTGTACACAATAAAAAAGTTAGTTAACTAACTTTTTTATTGCATTTATATAACTTATATTTGAAAGATTATTGTCTTTTTTATAAGCTATATCAAAAGCTGTTCCATGGTCTACTGATGTTCTTAAGATTGGTAGATTTAAAGATACATTTACAGACTCATCAAAATATAAAGCTTTAAGTGGAGCTAATCCTTGATCATGATACATAGCAATAAAATAGTTATAATTTTTTCTAAAACTTGGAGAAAAAGCAATATCAGGTACCATACACCCCTCAAAAATCTCTTTTCCTAAAGATCTATTTATAGCTTTTATAGCTTTTTTTATTATCTTCTCCTCATCTCCTAAAACACCATTATCCCCTGCATGTGGATTTAACCCTAAAACTGCCACTTTTTTTGGCTTTTCACTTTTATAAAAATCTTTAAAAAATTGTTTTAATTTTTTATATTTTATAGTTGAAGCCACCTCTTTTAAAGCAATATGTTCTGTATAAAGTGCTACATACATTTTAGGGCAACCCAACATCATAATGGCATCTTTTTTAAATATATCTCTAAGCATATCTGTATGCCCTACATAATCTATCCCTGCCCTACTCCACGATTCTTTATTTATAGGTAGGGTACAAACCCCTATTGCTTTTTTATCTTTTACAAGTTTTATTGCATCTAGAAAAGAGTTATATGAAAAAAGTCCAGAGTTTTTTGATACTTTTGATGGTTTTATTTTAAAATCACCCTTAGTCTCATATATATTAAAATCTTTTGGTATTTTCATATTTAGCAGTTTAGTTGTTTGTTTTAATAACTTTTTATTTATACAATACATTGGATCACATAACTTAAATACTTTTTTGTGATTTTGTAAAGCAAGTTGTATCCCAACTCCACTCAAATCTCCAACAGATATTGCAATAGTTTTTTTAAACATTATTTTACTAATTCTCTCATTTGTACAATTGCATCTTTCAGTCCTACAAATACACTTCTCGCAATTATACTTTGACCTATATTTAACTCTTTTATCTTTTTTATTTTAGATACCATTGTCACATTTTGATAGTTTAGTCCATGACCAACAGCCACTTTTAATCCCATCTTTGTAGCTTTTTTAGATATAGTTTTTATATCTTTTATACTTGATTTTAATCTTGATGCTAATTCATCTCTTGGTAACTCTAACTCTTTTATACTATGGTGAGTTTTTTCTAGTCCACTATAAAGCATCGCATATAAATTTGCAAAAGTTCCAGTATGTAGCTCTATCCATTCCACTTCTAACTCTTTTGATAATTTTACAATCTCTAAAGATGGGTCTATAAATAAGGAAACTTCAATTTGCTCTTTTTGCAATCTTTTTACAACTTTTTTTATCTGTTTAAAATTACCTTTAATATCAAGTCCTCCTTCTGTTGTAACCTCTGCTCTATTTTCAGGCACAAGTGTAATTCTATGTGGTTTAAGATTACATGCAATATCAATAATCTCATCATTTATACTACATTCCAAATTTACAGGAAGTTGTGATAGATTAATAATATTTGCAGCATCTTCATCATGAATATGTCTTCTATCTTCTCTTAAATGTATAGTTATCTGATCAGCTCCACTTAGTTTACAAGTCCCCAAAGCATCAAGTGGATTTGGATCATTTATCTCTCTTGCCTCTCTTAAAACTGCAATATGGTCAATATTTACTCCGAGTAACATTTAGTATCCTTGTATTTAATATTTGCTATTGTATCTAATTTGGATATAATTCAAAATTATACCAAATCAAATTATAACTGAATACTTAAATAGTATAAGTTGTGATTCATAAAGCTAAATTATAAATCCAGCCTATCAAGATAGGTTGAATTTATAATTTAACTTTAGGGAGTGCAAATTATGCTACCCAAAGGGAAA
>DAOVXU010000082.1 GCA_030635995.1 Arcobacter sp.
ATCAAACCTTACGAGCATAGTTGCATTTTGAGATATATCTATGTGTGATTGAAGCATAACTTTTATATCTTTTACTATATTTGAAATTGTATTTGATGATGTACTATATGTTAAACCAACTCTAAATTTGATTCTTCTTATCCCTCTTCGACTAAAATTTTCTACTGGTTGATTTGCTAAGATTTGATTTGGTAAAGTGATAAGTGATTTTTCAAAAGTTCTTACTTTTGTAGTTCTCAATCCTATCTCTTCAACTACACCCGCTACACTATCAACTTTTATCCAATCACCTAATTTTAGTGATTTATCTGCAAGTATTGTTAATCCACCAAAAAGATTAGCTGCTGTATCTTTAGCAGCTAGTGCAAAAGCTAAACCACCAAGACCAAGTGAAGTTAAAAATGCACTTACATTTATATTCCAAATTTGTAATATCCCAACAACACCAATTACAACAATAAATATTTTTATTGTTTTTCGTAAGAATTGGGCTATCTCTTTATGAAGTTCTGCTCCAAATTTTTTTGCAAATATCTCAAATGTACCCTCCAAAACAATTACAATATCATAAGCAATCCAAAAAAGAATAAATGTTGAAAAGGATTTGAATATATTATCTACAAATGGAGTAATTAATCCTAAATAATTTAATGAAATATACAAACCTATAATTATAAAAGCAAATTTTATTGGTTCAGTTATAATTATAAGTAGATTATCATCAAATTTACTCTTGGTTTTTTTAACAAAAACAGTAGCTATTTTTACTATTAAAGTTGTAAATAACTTCCTAAATAATAAAAACAATAAAAAAATCCCTATAGCGATACTTATCTGTTCTATACTTATATTCAATATACTACCTAACTTATTAATTTTAAAGTATTTATTATAGCTAAATATTTATTAAGGCTATTTTAACTAAACTTGCACTTATGATAAATACAGACAATGAATTAAAACAAGCCATAATATATATGTTTATAGCATCATTTCTTTTTGCTATTACAGGTGCATTTGCAAAAGTATTATCTCAAAGTATGAGTTCGGTTGAAGTTGTATTTTTTAGAAATGTTACAGGATTGATAATAATACTAATTTCAGTTTATAAATTACCCCTTAAACAAACAGGTGGTAAAGCATTTTTACTATTTTTTAGAGGTTTTATAGGTTTTATGGCACTTCTTATGTATTTTTATAATATTGCCACTATCCCTTTAGCAGAAGCACAAACTTTTGCCAAAACATCACCAATATTTACAGCTATTTTTGCATATATATTTATAAAAGAGAAACTAACATTAAGATCTTGGGGTGGAGTTATTATTGGTTTTATTGGTATTTTATTTATAACTGGATTTGATATAACCTCTTTAGATAAAAGTGATTGGCTAGGAATATTAAGTGGGGTTGGAGCTGGTCTTGCATATACTTCTATACGAGAATTAAAAAACCATTATGATACCAGGGCTATTGTATTGTCTTTTATGACAATAGGAACAGTTGGACCTATTATTATTATGATATTTGGCAATTATTATCAAAGTGATACTTTTGATTTTATTTTAGCCCCATTTACTATACCAACATCGCAAGATATAATCTTTATCTTAGGTCTTGGATTATTTGCTACTGCTTCACAACTATATATGACAAAAGCTTATTCACTCGCAAAAGGTGGAATAGTTGGAACTATAGGATATAGCAATATTATATTTTCTATCTTTTTAGGTCTATTTTTAGGGGATACTTTTCCAACTATTGTTGTATTGTTTGGGATATCTTTGATTATTTTAAGTGGAATAATTGTTTCATACAATGGTAAAATTAAATAGTTTTATGTAATTTTACAATATATCATGCAAAGAATTTGCATTTTTCATCCATTTTTTAATTTCACCATAATCTTCATCTTTTATCATCTGTTTTATTTTAGATACTTGATCTTCGTATAAAGATATTGCATCAAGCATATTATCTCTGTTTTGTCTAAAAATATCTGTCCACATATCTGGTGAACTTTTTGCAACTCTACTCATATCTTTAAATCCACCAGCTGCTAAACTAACAATATCTTGAGGATTTTCATGATTCATCACAATATTTCCTAAAGCAAAAGAGATAGCATGTGGCAGATGTGACATATAACAAGCATGAATATCATGCTCTTTTGAATCCATAAAAACTAAATTCATTTTAAGTTTATTAAAAAGCTCTATAGCTCGTTGTTTGTGTAAATTTGCACATTTATCTAAATCACATAAAACCATAGTTTTATTTTCATAAAGACCATCAATAGCAGCACTTGGACCAAACTTTTCCGTTCCGGTCATAGGATGAGCAGGGATAAAATTTGTTTTTAGTATTTTAGGTATATTTTTTACAATTAACTCTTTTGTACTTCCAAAATCTATTATAGTTGTAGTTGAAGAACAACCTGTTAAGGATGGCAAAAATTTAATTATCGCATCAACAGGAATAGATAAGATAATCAAATCACATTTTAAAAGTTCATCTAAAGATACAATTTTATCTACTAAATTTAACTCTATTGCATCTTTTTGATGCATTTTATTATGGTCATAACCTAATATTTCAGTTGCTATTTTATATTTTCTTATAGCTATTCCAAAAGAACCACCCATAAGCCCTAAACCAACAATACCAACTACCACTATTAAGTCCTTACATTAATTTAATAACTGAGAGTATACCTTAATTTACCTATTATATTCTTTTAGATATACTAATTCCTTATTTTAAATTTACAAGGAAAACATTTGAAAATTTTATTTTCTATATTATTATCTATATCTATTATCCAAGCACAATATATCACTAAAGAGATTAAATTTGAAGGTCTGACTCAAATATCAAAAAAAATTGCATTAGAAAAATTAAATATCAAAATAGGAGAAGAATATACCTCTTCACAAATAAACACATCACTTAAAGACTTTTATAAATTTAATTATTTTAAAAATATAGAAATTTTTGACAATAATGGAACCTTAATTCTAATTTTTACAGAAAAACCATTTATAGTAAACCTTGAAATGACGGGATATAAGACAAGAGACGATGATTTAAAAGATATATTTTCAGCAATGAATATTAAAAAAGGGAATATGTACACAAAAGAAAAGATTAAAAAATCAAAAAATATATTATTAGAAGAATTAAAAAAAGAGGGTTATATAAATTCTGTAGTTGAAGTTGAAATTGAAAATATCAATGACCAAGGTGTATCTGTAAAATTTAATATAAATAAAGGTGCAGAAGTTATTATAAAAAAAGTAAATTATATAGGTGCTAAAGAATTATCAAATGAACATTTTGAAGAAAATACTGCAAATAAGCAAGAAGATTTAATCTCTTGGTGGTTTGGTCAAAATGATGGTGTGATGCAATTTAGTCAATTAGAATATGATAATCATAGAATTAAAGATATATACTTACAAAATGGTTATTTAGATGCAAAAGTATCTTCAGCTTTTTCACAAATTGACTTTAATACAAATAGTGCAGTTATCGATTTTTCTATTTCTGAAGGGCAACAATATTTAATAAATAATATAACAATATATACAGATGAAAAAATTGTACCGTTAAAAGAGCTTAAAGAAGATTTAAAAGAGATAAAAGGTAAAGTTTTCAATATTAGCAAACTAAGAAAAGATGTTGAATATTTAAGAACTAAAATCGCAAATAAAGGTTATGCCTTTACACAAGTAAACTATGATATTAGAAAAAATAAAAAAGAAGCAACAGCTGATATTATTTTCAATATTATCCCTGGAGAAAAAGTATATATAAATGATGTAATTATAGCTGGTAATAATAGAACACTAGATAGAGTTATAAGGAGAAATATATATTTAGCTCCAAAAGATCTGTTTAATCTAACTGACTTTAAAGATTCTAAAAATGCTTTAAATCGAACAGGTTTTTTTAATTCTGTTAAAGTAAAACAGAAAAAAGTTTCAAAAACTTTAATGGATTTGATTGTTACAGTTAAAGAAGCACCAACAGGTAATCTAATACTTGGTGGTGGTTACGGTTCATACGATGG
Organism: Arcobacter sp.; assembly: GCA_030635995.1. GTDB lineage: Bacteria > Campylobacterota > Campylobacteria > Campylobacterales > Arcobacteraceae > CAIJNA01. The sequence goes on from DAOVXU010000082.1 coordinate 4,073, forward strand.
ATGGATGATAAATGCAAGTGTTAATGACAAAAATATATTTGGAAGTGGTTTAGATCTTGGTTTTTCACTTGAACACTCTAGTAAAAAAGATACAGCTACAATTTCACTTAAAAATCCAGCAATAAATGATGGAATATATAATGGTAGTTTAAGTATATACAAGAATAGTTCATTAATTGAAGCTGATGATACTTCAACTAGTGGAGATGAAACAACTGATACAATTGGTGGAAGTGTGGGAGTTGGACGAACTTTAACTCGTCATTCAAGAATTGGTATAATTTATGCCCTAGAACAACAAGATGTACAATATACTAAAGATTTTAGTCTAAATAATTCATACACTACAAGCTCATTAACACCTTATATTAATTTTAATAATACTGATAATTATTATATAGCAAGAAAAGGTATATCAACTGGAACTAGCCTAAAATATGTAGGATTAGGTGGTGATGCACAATATATTCAAAGTTCAAATTATTTTAAATATTTTTATGGGCTTGAAGATAAAATAGATTATGATATTATTTTTAGATATAAAACATCTATTAAAGTTATGTATGATCATGGTGAAATTCCTACTGGTACTACATATTATTTAGGTGGACCATCAAGTGTAAGAGGATACCAGTCATATGCTTTTCAGCCAGAAGACAATGCAGCTCCATTTAAAAAACTATTCACAAATACTATTGAGCTTAGTTTTCCTTTAATACCAAAAGCAAAAATGAGATGGTCATTATTTTATGACTATGGTATGGCAGGAGAAACTAATTTTGGAGATATAAAAAAATCTGGTAAAGGAATATCAATCAATTGGTATTCACCTGTTGGTCCGTTACAATTTATATTTGCAGATGCAATCAATCCAGATACAAACGATAAAACATCAAACTTTGAATTTAGTTTAGGTAGTTCTTTTTAAGAAAGTAAAAAATGAAAAATAAAAGATTAACAAATAAAGAAGCACTAGATTTAATCCAAAATGCTTCATTACAAAAATTAGGTGAGTTAGCTTCAAAAAGAAAACTTGAACTACATCCAAAAAAAATAACAACTTTTGTAGTTGATAGAAATATAAACTATACAAATATATGTTGGGTTGACTGTAAGTTTTGTGCTTTTTATAGAAAAGAAAAAGATGCTGATGCTTATGTATTAACTTATGACGAAATTGATAAAAAAATAGATGAACTACTTGAAATTGGTGGTACACAAATACTTTTTCAAGGTGGAGTTCATCCAAAACTAAAAATTGATTTTTATGAAGATTTAGTTGAGCATATAGCAAAAAAATATCCAACTATAACTATCCATGGATTTTCAGCTATTGAGATAGATTTTATCGCTAAGATTTCAAAAATATCTTATAAAGAAGTTATACAAAGATTAAAAGATAAAGGTTTAGCATCAATTCCTGGTGCTGGGGCTGAAATATTAAATGATAAAGTTAGAGATATAATTGCACCTAAAAAACTTGATACAAAAGATTGGCTAGAGGTACATAGAGTTGCTCATAGTATTGGTGTAAAATCAACTGCAACTATGATGTATGGGACAATTGAAACGGATGAACAGATTATTGAACATTGGGATGCAATTCGAAAATTACAAGATGAAACTGGTGGATTTAGAGCATATATTATGTGGAGTTTCCAATCAGCACATACACAATTGGCTCGTGAAATTCCAAATATGAAAGAACAAAGTCCAAATAGATACTTAAGACTTTTAGCAGTTGCAAGACTTTATTTAGATAACTTTAAAAATATACAAAGTTCTTGGGTAACTCAAGGTAGCTATATAGGACAAATGGCTCTTAAATTTGGTGCAAATGATCTAGGAAGTACAATGATGGAAGAAAATGTTGTAAGTGCTGCTGGAGTTACAAATACTATGAATCAAAATGAGATGATAAAGCTTATATCAGATATAGGTGAAAAACCTGCAAAAAGAGATACTGCTTATACAATTTTAGAAAAATTTTATGAATAAATTTATTTTTCTTATTATATTATTACAAGGGATTATTATGGGTGCAACAATCACACAAATAGATTATAAAGATAGACAAATACCACTTATTTTTGAAGAGCATAAAGTATTGCCTATATTTAATCTTCAACTTATTTTTAAGAATAGTGGTTATATTACAGATAAAAATAAAAGTGGGCTTACAAGTTTAACAGCAAAACTACTAAATGAAGGTACATCTTCAAAAGGTGCAATTGATTTTGCTAGAAAACTAGAAAATAGAGCTATATCAATACACACATCAAATGGTTTAGAAACTTTTGTTATTGAAATCAGTTGTTTAAAAAGTGAGTATAAAAGAGCTTTAAAGCTATTAAATAGCTTGTTAAAAGATCCAAATATTACACAAGATACGCTTGATAAGTTAAAAAAATTACAAATTAGTAAACTTACTCAAAAAGAGAATGATTTTGATTATATTGCAAAATTAAATCTTAAAAGTATGGTTTTTAAAAATACTCCTTTAGAACACTCTTCATCGGGAACAATTAAATCTATTAAAAATATAAAATTACAAGATATAAAACAAAATATTCATAAAATATTTAATATTGATAATCTTATAATTTTAGCAGGTGGTGATATTACACAAAGAGAAGTTTCAAATGCTTTAAAACCAATACTTAAAAACTTTAAATCACAAAGTTCTAAAGAGTTTAAACAAATCCAAATAAATTCTAAGTCAGAAACTAAATTTATAAAAAAAGATACCAAACAAGCTTATATATATTTTGCAAGTAATTTTAAACTAGATTATAAAGATAAAAATAACTATAAAGTTAAAGTAGCTTCATTTATACTTGGTGGTAGTGGTTTTGGTAGTAGACTAATGGAAGAGATAAGGGTAAAAAGGGGATTGGCATATTCTGCATACGGATATATATCAGTAACTAAATCTCACTCATATTTTACAGGTTATTTACAAACAAAACTTGAAAACCAAAAAGAAGCAAAAGAGTTAGTTCAAGAAATTGTAAAAGAATTTTCTAAAAATGGAGTAACTCAAAAAGAGTTAGATTCTGCAAAAAAATTCTTAATGGGTTCAGAACCACTTAGAACAGAAACTTTTAGCCAAAGACAAAAT
>DAOVXU010000124.1 GCA_030635995.1 Arcobacter sp.
AAGTATTAAATTGGTCAAATAGATCTTCATAAATCATAAGATACGGTTTATGAGCATTGTTTTTTTCCATCATCCAATCTTCAAAAGTTTCATCATAGGTGCTATTTAGATATAAAGAGTATATATCATATAAATATCCACCATCGTAAGGTTCAGTTTCACCATCTTTTGGAAAAATTCTTTTTTCATATAGAGATCTAAATAGTGTTTTTAGTTCACTTGGTTGTTTAAGTGTAATAGGTAGATTCATAGATTTCATAATCTTATAACTTACACTATGAAATGTACCAGATACTATTTTAGATGCCAACCCTTTTGAAAAATATATAGCAACTCTCTCTATCATCTCAGATGCTGCTTTATTTGTAAATGTGAGTAATAATATATTTTGGGGTTCTATTCCATTTTGTAGTAGATGTGCTATTCTACCAACTATTGTAGAGGTTTTTCCTGTACCAGCACTAGCAATTGTAAGGTTGTGACCTATATCTGCTGTTGCTGATCTGTATTGTTCTTCATTTAGATTTTTTAATGGCATATGGAATATTAGCTAAATTAGTATTATTTTTTATCTACAATTGTTGTTTCTGTAAATTTAATATAATCATCTGGCTGCATAGTAAGAATTAATCCATAGACTAATATCAATATTCCAAAAACTATCCCAAGCTTTTTAATAAATCTTTTTCTATATGTTATATTTGAAAGATATATAATAAGTGCAGCACCTATTATAAATAATATTATCCCTACTTGCATTTACAAGTGCTTTCTAATAAATTAAGTAAGTAGGGCAAGATTTCTACCTTGTGTAGCATTTGCTTGAGATTGAACTATAATACCGATTTGACTAAGAAGATTTGATTTACTAAAGCTAGTAACCTCTTTACTATAATCTACATCCATTATATTACCTCTAGCTGATGCAATATTTGTTTCCATTGTTATATTATTTCTTACATTTGATTCCATTGCATTTGTTGCACTTGCAAAATCACTTGCATAATTATTTAATTCATCTATCCCTTTATCGACAGCATTAAGAAGTTCTCCCATCGCTGTACGACTTGTACTAAAGTCACCTAAAAATGATTTTAAATCATCAGAGATAGTACTTGTATCAGCTTTTTGCATATTTATAGTACTATCTTCACCTATAATCGTTAAATCATCTGAAATATCTTCTTGAGTAGTTAAAAGTGTTGTTCCATTGTATGTAGTACTATTGGATATATTATCAAATTGTTCTATAAGTTTTCCAATTTGATTTGATATTGCCTCTTTACCCTCTTGACTTGTAGTACCATTCATAGCTTTTAGAGTTTCAGTTCTAATATTTTCTAAAATATCTTTTTGACTTGATATTCCAGACATAGCAATTGAACCCATCGCTATACCACTTGTCATATTTTCTATACTTTGAGATAAAGAATTTTTTTGTACATCCAATGCATCTGCTATTGCTAAACCTGAAGCATTGTCAGCTGCACTATTAATAGCTAATGCACTACCAATTTTTTCTAGTGAATTAGATTGTAAATCATTTATACTTGGTAAATTATTATATGATGAATTAATTGTCATAACATATCCCTTCTGTATAGATATTATAGGGCTATATTGATTAAAAAGTTCTGAAATTTTTTAAATAATTATACAATGTGATAATTTTTTATTTGTGAGTTTGATTTTGTTTAGGTATATTTTTTTGATAGTTGAATTAAGTTTTGTTATCTAATCAAATAATAATGAATATTTAGTTAAACTAATATATAAATAATATAGTGTAAAACACTTAAAGACCATTAATAGGATACAAAATGTTAGATGTTGTTCAAATTCAAGAAATTCTTCCTCATAGATACCCATTTTTATTAGTAGATAAAGTTACTGATATGAATGAGGGGGCAGATATAGTTGCATATAAAAATATTTCAATAAGTGAGCCAGTATTTCAAGGGCATTTTCCTGGTCATCCAATATATCCTGGTGTAATGATACTGGAGGGTATGGCACAAGCAGGAGGAATTCTTGCTTTTAAAAGTGCTGGATATACACAAGAAGAGATGAAACAAAAAGTTGTTTACTTTATGAGTATTGATGGAGCTAAATTTAGAGTTCCTGTTAAGCCAGGTGATAAGCTTGAATATAGAATAAAAGTGATTAAACAAAGAAAAACTCTTATTGTTCTTGGTGGGGAAGCATATGTTGATGATGTTTTGGTTTCTGAAGCAGAATTAAAAGCAATGATTGTAGATAAATAAGAGTTTAAAATGAATAATATTCATAAAAGTGCTATTATTGAAGATGGTGCTGTGTTGGGTGATAATATCACTATAGGAGCATTTACAATTATAAATAATAAAGTTACTATTGGTGATAATACAACAATAGGAAGTCATACTTTAATTGATGGTAAAACAACTATTGGTAAAAATAATAGAATATTTTCCCATGCAGTTATTGGTACTATACCTCAAGATTTAAAATTTGATGGGGAAGATGTAGAGCTGATTATTGGTGATAATAATACAATAAGAGAACATACTCTTTTAAATCCTGGAACTAAAGGTGGCGGTGCTATTACTAAAATTGGTAATGGTTGTTTACTTATGGGTCATGTTCATATAGGACATGATTGTATTATTGAAGATAATATAGTTATAGCAAATTCTTGTGCTGTAGCTGGACATGTTGAGATTGATTCAAATGTAGTAATTGGTGGTATGAGTGCTATTCATCAATTTTGTAAAATAGGTGAAGGTGCGATGATAGGTGGTGGTTCTATATTGGTTCAAGATATACCACCATTTTGTATTTGTGAAGGTAATCGGGCAACTTTACGAAGTTTAAATATAAATGGATTACGAAGAAGATTTAAAGATAGAACTAATATTGATGCTATTAAAAAAGTATATAAAATAATTTTTGATTCTTCAAATCCTATAAAAGAATCAGCTTTAAGTGCAATAGAAACAACAGAAAATAAGTATGCAAAACAATTAGCTACTTTTGTATTAGAAACAAAAAGGGGTATCCCCTTTACAAGGAAACAATAAGAATGGATAAAAATATACCAATATGTGATTTTTGCGGAGTTCAAGATAATGAAAAAAATCCTGTAATATCAGGAGATAAATCAAGCATATGTAAAGTTTGTGCAAAAAGTGCATATGATATAATTGTTGGACATCAAAATGATGAATCTGACACTTTAGTGAAAATGGATAAAAGTAATAATGTTCAAGTTAAAAAAGAGCAAAAAATATTAACACCAAAAGAGTTAAAAGCTATTTTAGATGAATATGTTATTGGTCAAGATAAAGCTAAAAAAGTTTTAAGTGTTGCTGTTTATAATCACTATAAAAGGGTATTTCAAAGTTCAGCACATAAAGATGATACAGAACTTACAAAAGCAAATGTACTTTTAATAGGACCAACTGGAAGTGGTAAAACTCTTTTAGCTCAAACAATAGCAAAATATCTTGATGTACCTTTTGCAATTGCTGATGCTACAAGTTTAACGGAAGCACGATATGTAGGGGATGATGTTGAAAATATTGTAACTCGTCTTATACAAGCTGCTGATGGTGATGTAAAAAAAGCTGAAACTGGTATAATTTTTATTGATGAGGTTGATAAAGTAGCTAGAATGAGTGAAAATAGATCAATTACTAGAGATGTTTCTGGTGAAGGTGTTCAGAAAGCACTGCTTAAAATAATAGAGGGAAGTAGTATAAATGTACCACCAAAAGGTGGAAGAAAACATCCAAATGGTGAAGCTATATCTATAGATACTACAAATATACTGTTTATTTGTGGCGGTGCCTTTGATGGATTAAAAGATATTATCTCTAAAAGAGAGGGTGGAAATACTCTTGGGTTTAATCAAGATAAAAAAACTAAAAAAGAGCAAGAGGGATTAATAGAATCTGTTGAAGCAGATGATATTATGAAATATGGACTTATCCCTGAACTTATTGGTAGACTTCATATGATTACAACTCTGCAAGAGATAGATGAAGAAGCTATGATACATATTTTAACAGAACCTAAAAATGCTTTAACAAAACAATATAAAAAGCTTTTTTCTATGGATAATGTTAATTTAAAATTTGATAAAGCATCTCTTAAAGAGGTTGCTAGTAAAGCGGTTTTAAGAAAAACAGGGGCTAGAGGATTGAGAGCAATTTTGGAAGATGTTATGTTAGATGTTATGTATGAATTACCAGAATATTCAAATAAAACAGTAACAATTACAAAAGATGTGATTAATAAAACCAAGAAACCAAAAGTTGCATAAAGGATACTAAAATGATATTTGATAAATTTATAGGTTTGTTTTCAAACGATATGGCGATAGATTTGGGTACAGCTAATACACTTGTATCTATTAAAGGTAAAGGTATTATTATTAATGAACCTTCAGTTGTTGCTGTTCAGCATGATAGATATGGACGAGATAAAATTCTAGCAGTTGGTTCTGAAGCTAAGATGATGATAGGTAAAACACCTGTAAATATTCAAGCTGTTCGTCCTATGAAAGATGGTGTTATTGCTGATTTTGAGATGACTGAGAGAATGATAAGATATTTTATAGAAAAAGCACACAATAGAAAATCATTTATCCGTCCTAGAATTATTATATGTATTCCACATGGTATTACCCAAGTGGAAAGAAAAGCGGTAAAAGAATCAGCACTTAGTGCAGGAGCTAGAGAAGTATTTCTAGTAGAAGAGCCTATGGCTGCTGCTATTGGAGCTGGTATTCCTGTAAGTAGTCCTGATGGATATGTAGTAGTTGATATTGGTGGTGGAACAACAGAGATTGGTGTTACCTCATTGGGTGGATTGGTTTTAAGTAAATCTATAAAAGTGGCTGGAGATAGATTTGATAAGTCAATTATAGATTATGTAAGACAAAATTTCAATCTTTATATAGGTGAGAGAACTGCTGAAAATATTAAATTAGAGATTGGTACTGCTATTAAATTGCCAAAAGATATTATTATAAAAGTTAAAGGTAGAGATAGTACTGGTCTTTTATCAACAATAGAACTAAGTAGTGAGGGTGTAAGAAATGCTCTTAAGGAACCATTTAAAGAGATATCACTTGCAGTTAGACAAGTGTTAGAAGAGATGCCACCTGATTTAGCAGGTGATGTTGTAGACAATGGCGTAGTTCTAACAGGTGGTGGAGCTTTAATAAGAGGACTTGATAAATATTTAGCAACAGATATAAAACTTCCTGTAAGAGTAGCTGATGAACCACTTCTTGCTGTTGCTTATGGTACGAGTAAAGTACTAGATGAAGAGAAGCTTTTACAAGTAATCTCAAATGAGTAATGATTAAAAAAATATTTTTTATTTTTTTAATTAGCCTTGTTTTATTAGGATATATTTTTAATATTGATAAAGATATATCAAATAAAATAACTAATATATCTTCATCGATAAAATCTACATATAATAGATATTTGATATCTAC
>DAOVXU010000198.1 GCA_030635995.1 Arcobacter sp.
TTGAAAACAAGCATTTTAATATTAGGCAGTTATATTTAATCTCAAAAGTTCTTAATGTCTCTTTGCCTAGGTTTTTTGAAAATTAATATGCTACAATTTTTAGATATTGATGATGCTAATGTCAAATCATTTCATATCAAAATCATGGAAAATGTAAAACAAATCAGAAAAACAAAGAATATCTCACAAACTGAACTAGCACAAACAATAGGGCATAAATCAGTTAGTACAATAGTAGAAATAGAATCTAGATATGAGAATAAACACTATAACATTGAGCAATTATATAAAATTGCTCTTGCTTTGGATGTTGATATTTGTGAGTTTTTTAGAGACTAAAATTTAAAACAGAATAAAAACTTTAAAAATCTTCCTAGTTCAAAAATTACCAATCCAATGATAATTACAAATGTGAATTGAGATAAAGTAGCTATTTGCAATATCATCAATACAGCTCCAACAAGAAAATGCACATTCCCTAACTTTATATGATCAATCCGTCTTTCTCTTATTTTTGAAAGTTTTAATATCTCGATATACAAAACTCTTGCTAAAGATTTTGCATCTATTGTAGAGTCAAAAAAACTATTTGATAAATCTTTTGCACTATAAAATCTATCTCCAAGATAATGAGAGTAAAATTTATTCTTTCCAAATTCTTTATCTTCTTCTTGAAGCACTTCTGATGGATTAGAAACGGGACTATAAGAAAAGAAATAAAAAAACATCGCTATAACTAAATATATTAAAGGGAAGAATATAATAAGATCTTCATAGTCAAGAAAATTTATATTTTCTACTTTCATCATTATAAGTACATATCCACCAAAAATAAAAGAGATAATATTGATAAGATAAGAAGTTTTACGGTCAAGAGCTCTTAATGTATCTACTACATCTTTTAATGCATCTCTTAAAACTTCAATTCTTGATTTTGATATATCTGGCTCATTCATATTATAATTTTTCACTTGCTTGATGTGCTGCACGATGAACGGCTGAACCTATTAGTTTATCTTGTTTTATATGCCCATCAACTTCAATTCTTGTAATTTTACATTTACCTTTTACACACCCTATACGAGTTAAAAATGGATTTTGCATTCTTAAAACTTTATTTATCTCTATATTGAATAACATAAATATATGAAAGAACAAACATCTAATAACCTCACTAGAATTATTAAATGATCTTCTCATAGAATCTCTATAATATGGATACTTTTTAAAAAAAGACAATGGAGTAACTAACTTATAACGAAGATGTTCACAATAGAGACTATAATCTATCCTAGAAATATTAGAGTCATTATCAATGTGATTAAAAAATTGAATTCCTAAATCTCTTAACTCTTCAAAATCAAACTTCTCTTCTGTAAAAATAGAATAGTTACCATCGCCAGTACATTCAATCATACTACCGTCTAAAAGATCTAAAACTTCACCTAACATTTTAGATGAAAAATAAATATATAGAGAATAAATACAAAGGTTATTACTTGATTCTAACTCATCTAAAATCTTTGTCGAATTTTTTAAGTCATTGAATAAAATATATGGAAATCCAAAATCTTTTGATAAAACTTTTTGATCGTTATCACAAGAAGAATAACCTCTGTTACCATCATCAAAAAAGTCAGTTGGTACTATCTCAGAAGTTGTAATATATCTAGCTTCTTCCAAAGATACTTGATCTCTTTTTTGTAAATTTTCCAGAAATATTTTTATATAATTATAAACTATTTCTGCCATCCTAGAATTTTGTTTTTTAGGACCTCCATACTCTGGCTCCATTTGTGCAAACATTAACTATTCTCCTTTACCCATTTATTCATATTTGTATTTATTACATAGCCATGATAACAGTTACGATTTGTATTCCAATGCAATAAATCTTTATTATGATCATTTAACATATCGTAAACTTTTTGAGATAGCATCAATTCTTCATCGTCATATTCACGATTACCATAGTCACTTAATTTTGCAGCTTCACCGACAACCTTTCCTATCCAAACTATTTCATTTATTGAGTGACCTTTATAACCTGCTTTCATATAAAGTGATTCTCCATCTTCAAGCCCTATCCCAACTTTAAGTTCAGAGTATTTTTTCTTTTTTAGTTTTATATTTAAGATATCTATTAAAGATGAGATTTGAGCAGCAGTTGAAAATACAGAATTTACATCTTCATTCGTAGTTGTATTAAATACTGCCCAAACACCATCACCTTCAATATAAATATCGTTAATAGTAGTATTGCCTTTCATAACAGCTAGAACTTCAGAAATATAAGATCTATATATTTTTGCTAATACAGGTCTTGTATGTTTTGATGATAAATCTTTTGAACCTCTAATATCTACAAATAAAACAGTAATACCTACATAGAAACCATTTTTAAATGTTAGTTTATCTTCAGATGGAATTCCTGAGTGTTCTTTATAATCATTGTCTGAGGTATTAATAGTTTCATTGATTCTAGAAAGGCTATCTCTATAATTGTAAGTAGTATAGATTGCTTTCATTATTTTTTTAAAAATCCTTTGTTTTCCATACATTTGTAAAATTGTTCCCATTGGCTTCCACTTGCATAATGTGCCAATCCTGAACTATTCTTTTCTTTACAACACGCACACATTGCTTTTGCAACATCAGCTTCTGCATACTGTGAATAATATTTAGTGTATTTATCTTTTAATTCATTGTATCCATTACTATCAGTATCTTGACCACAAGCAACCAATCTATTATCTCTATCACCTAAACCTATTGCATCTAAATAACTCCAATGAGCTGTTACATCTTCAATAGTTTTAATATCTTTACATTCTACCATTTCACAATACCTCTTTTAATCTATTTTATATAAAATCATACCACAACAAAGTCACATAAATAGTCACATTTATGATAAATAACACTATCCATCAACCAATAAACATAAAATACATATAAATAGCATAGGGGGCTATATAAATATACACAATATCTCAAGATATTTTGCACATCATCAATATCTACCATATTTACCACTATTTTATATCTAAAGTTATCTATTTTATGAGTTTATTTATCCTTACAGTAGGGGGGCATTTTTTTTAAGATGGACATCTCTTATGAAA
>DAOVXU010000177.1 GCA_030635995.1 Arcobacter sp.
AGCGATATAATCACCTTTTGAATTTTCAAGACCTCTATTTCTTGGTCTTGCTGGTCCACCGCTGTTATAATCTAATTTTATTAGTTTAATTCTTGGATCATTTATACTTTCTACTATTTGTCTGCTATTATCTGTTGAACAATTATCTACAATGATTATTTCCCAATTTTTATATGTTTGATTAATTACACTGTTAATTGTTTCTAATATATAATTTTCTCCATTGTAGATTGGAGTAATAACTGATACTAACTTTTCACTGTTCATTAATTCTTCTCCAATAGATTAAATATATTATTAATCTCTGTGTTAAATTTATCACAAAAATTAAAGTCTCCAAACTCTTTTAATTTACTATTATCAACCTCTAAATCTAAAGACAATGATTTGTCTTTATAATTTATAACTATCTCTATATTTTTATTATATCTTTGTTGATACATATCTTGAACCTTATTAGCTAAATCCATCATACTAAATGTTGTCCCTGAACTTAAATTAAAGATATTGCCATTATTTGGTTTAAAATCTAAACTTTTTTCAATTACACTACAAACATCACCCATCCAGATAAAATCTCTTTTTGCTTTACCATTACTTTTCAAAATTATTTTATTTTTTTCATATGCTGATTTTACTAAATCATTTAATACCAAATACCATTTTGTACTATTCTTATATCTTGGAGTTCCATAACTATTTGTTAGTCTAAAAGTTACAAATGGAAAATTATGAGTATTAAAAAATTGTTTTAAGTAATATTCTGCAAAAAGATGAGTAGATGCATAATCATTTTTTGGATTTAATTGAGTATTTTCAGTTATGATACCATCATTTGATCCATAAACATGAAATGTACTTAAATATATAAAATTCTTTATATTTGTACCTTTTAAAACTTCAATCAAATTTCTAGTTCCTAAACTATTTATTAATAAAGCATCTTTAGGATAATTATTATGAAAAAACTCATTATAACTAGCAGTATGAATACAATAATCAAAATCTATATTTAGTTTTGATTTTAAATCATTATAGTTAGTAATATTAGCCTGAATAACTTTATATTTACATTCTAGTTGAATTGAAATATTTTTAGATAATACATATACTTCGTATTTATTGGCAAAATATGTAGTTAGCCATGAGCCAAGATTACCTAATCCACCTGTTATTAAAACTTTTTTACCATTCATATTTTATCTTATCAATATCTATATTTACAGCTTCATCTGGATCGTGTTCAATAGATGCTAGATTTAATAACATACTATCTTTATCTAACCCTCTAAATGCCATCCACAGCCCAGTTCTTACTGTCAATCTTTGATAATTTTCTTGTGATAATATTACACTAAAAAAACTACTATTTTTATCATTATAAACTATAAACTCAATTTTACCTACTGGTACAACTAAATTCAAAGTCATCTTAGTATGTTTTTTCCAACCCTTAATATCATCTTTATAAATAGTTGAAAAATAAGCTTCACCAAATCCATCAAAACCATTATCACTTTTTTTCATAGCATGAAATATATCACCTTTTGGATTATGAATCTGTTTTAAAGGTGTTAATATTACTCCGTCCAATTTAGCTCTTTATCTTTAGCCATATTTTCATACTCTGAAATTTGTTCTAAAGTTTTATCTAAAATATTTTTATCAGTTTTGTAAAAATCATAATACCATTCACTAGTGAATTTAATAGTATCTTTGTACTCTAGGTTTGCTTGCCACTTCATAAAGAAAAGTGCTTTATCACAGTTAAGTTTTAATAATCCTGCTTCATGAAAAGGGATATTATCAGTAACATTAAAAGCATCATCTACATTTTTAAAATGCCAATAGTTACTTAAATCTTTAAGTAACTGTTTTACAGTATGGTTTTGTTCTGCTCTTGGTCCAAAATTAAAAGCTTCACCACTTAAACTATCTTTTTTATATAACTCTTCTCCTAGGTTTAAGTATCCACTTAAAGGCTCTAAAACATGTTGCCAAGGTCTTGTTGCTTGTGGACTTCTTATCTCAACACTTCTTTTCTCACTCCAAGCTTCCATACAATCTACAACAATTCTATCTTTAGCCCAATCTCCACCACCTATTACATTACCAGCTCTACCGATAGCCAATTTAATATTTGATTCAATATGTTTAAAAAATGAATGGTAATAAGATTTTATAATTAATTCAGCAGCACCTTTGCTTCCACTATAAATATCTTTACCACCCATCTTATCATCTTCTTTATATCCCCAAACTTGTTCTACATTGTCATAAGCCTTGTCACTTGTAATTATTATTGCAGTACATTTATGATTTGAGGTTTTTAGAGCTTCAAGAATATTTGCTGTACCCATAACATTTGAAGATATAGTTTCTATAGGATCGCTATATGAGGTTGATACTATTGGTTGTGCTGCAAGATGGAAGAAAAATTCAGGTTTCTCTTTTGATATAACTTCAATCATTTTTGATAGATCTCTTATATCTTCAACATAGTGTTTTATTTTAGATTCTAATTTTAACTCTTCAAACATAGAGGGAGTTGTAGGGATATCTTTTGAGACACCTACAACATTAGCACCTAATTTAAGTAACCAAGTAGTAATCCAAGTACCTTTAAAACCTGTATGTCCTGTAACTAAAACTTTTTTATCTTTATAAATATTGTTAAACATTATTTATCCCATACTTTCCAAGGAGCTTTGTTTTCATTCCATAATTTATTTAAATCATTTTTATCTTTTAAACTATCCATAGGTTTCCAAAAACCATTATGCTGAAATGTAAATATTTCACCATCTTTTGCTAGATTTTTTAAAGGCTCTTGTTCAAATGTAGTATTGTCACCATTTAAAATATAATCAAATATTTTAGGCTCACATACAAAATAACCTGCATTTATCCAACCACCATCACCTTTTGGCTTTTCCAAAAAATCTGTTACTTGATTATTCTCATCTATATTTAAAGCCCCAAATCTCCCATCAGGTTGAGCAGATGTCATAGTCATAGATTTTCCATGGCTTTTATGAAACTTTACTAACTCTTCTATATTTATATCAGAAACTCCATCTCCATAAGTAAGCATAAAAGGCTCATTACCAATAAAATCTTGAGCCCTTTTTATTCTGCCACCTGTCATGCTATTTAGTCCAGTATCAAGAAGTGTAACTTTCCAAGGCTCACTAGAGTTATTTAAAATTTCCATTGATCCATTTGACATATCAATTGTAACATCACTTTGATGTAAAAAATAGTTAGCAAAATACTCTTTAATATAGTACCCTTTGTATCCAAGTAAGACTACAAAATCATTAAAACCATATTGTGAATATGTTTTCATAATATGCCATAAAATAGGCTTACCACCTATTTCAACCATAGGCTTAGGACGAACATCCGTTTCTTCACTAAGTCTTGTTCCAAATCCACCTGCTAAAAGTAATACTTTCATATTAATATACCTTATCTAATTTTATTTATATAATTCTAATATTTTATTATTCATTGAATAAATTGAAAATAAATTGTTCAACCTTTCATATGAAAAATCTATAAACTTATCTATTATATCATTTTTATTATTTATATAGTTTATTTTTTCAACTAAACAATTAACACTATTATCTATAAGCAATAATCCACCCTGATTATCAATTATTTGTTCAGGGATACCTCCAACAGAACTAGCAATAATTGGTATTTTATATGACATGGCTTCACTAATAGCATAGGGAAGTCCTTCTTGCTCTGAAACAAAAACAATTAAATCAGAAAATAAATATA
>DAOVXU010000164.1 GCA_030635995.1 Arcobacter sp.
AAGAGTGGGATTTGCCAACATATAAGCCAACAAGAAAAGGCAATCCAAGACAAATTAAAAATGCTTTAGAACATATTAGTAGAGCTGAAAGACCGTTGTTTTATATAGGTGGTGGTGCTGTTTTATCAAATTGTTATGAAGATATAAGAGAGTTTGTTAAGCAAACTAAAATACCAGTAGTTGAAACTTTAATGGCTCGTGGTGTTATGAGAAGTGACGATAAATATCTATTTGGTATGTTAGGTATGCATGGAGAATATGCTGCAAATATGGCTATTAGTGAAACTGATATGATTATTTGTTTAGGTGCTAGATTTGATGATAGAGTAACTGGAAGACTTGATGTTTTTGCTAAAAAAGCTCATGTTGTACATGTAGATATTGATCCAGCTTCAATAGCAAAAATTATTAAACCAAATTATCCAATTGTTGGTGATCTTGGTATTGTTATGAAACAGATTTTAGAGCATACAGGTGATTTTGAATTTAATGATTATTCTGATTGGGTTGATACTTTAACAGCTTATCAGAAAAAAGAACCTTTAAGATTTTTAGAAAATAGTGATAGATTAAAACCTCAATGGGCCGTTAAAAGAGTAGGTGAACTTTTAGGAGATAAAGCACTTATCTCTACAGATGTTGGACAGCATCAGATGTGGGCAGCACAATTTTATCCATTTAATAAACCAAGACAGTTTATGACAAGTGGTGGATTGGGTACAATGGGTGTTGGTCTTCCATATGCAATGGGAGTTAAGCGAGCAAATCCAGATATGATCTCTGTAAATTTTACAGGTGATGGATCTATTATGATGAATATACAAGAGATTATTACTTGTACTCAGTACAATCTACCAGTAATAAATATTATTTTAAATAACAATTATTTGGGTATGGTTCGACAATGGCAGACAATGTTTTATGAAGATAGACTTGCTGAAACTGTACTTGATACTCAAGCAGACTTTAAAATGTTAGCAGAATCTATGGGTGGTGTTGGATATAAAGTTCATACTAAAGAGGAATTTGATAAAGCATTAGAAGATGCAGTTGCATCAAATAAATGTGCTTTTATTGAGGTAATTGTGGAAAGAAAAGAGGAAGTTCTTCCTATGGTACCAAATGGTCATGCTCTAAATGAGATGTTACTATTAGATGGACATTCTAATGATGAAGAATTGTTAGTTGAAGGAGATGTATAATGAGTGATTTTAGAGATTTTTATAATAGTGAAGAGACAAGAGAAGTTTTATCTGTTGTAGTTGTAAATAAAGATTCAGTATTAAGTAGAATTGTAGATC
This sequence comes from Arcobacter sp., assembly GCA_030635995.1. Classification (GTDB taxonomy): domain Bacteria; phylum Campylobacterota; class Campylobacteria; order Campylobacterales; family Arcobacteraceae; genus CAIJNA01. The sequence continues at coordinate 1,302 of DAOVXU010000164.1, forward strand.
TGTTTTCAGCTCGTGGTTATAATATAGATAGTTTAACCGTTGCTCCAGTTCCAAATAGTGAATATTCAAGAATTACAATTGTAACATTTGGAAAATCTAGAACAATTGATCAAATTGTAAAACAATTAAATAAATTAGTTCCAGTATTAAAAGTAACAGAACATAAAAATGTTATAGAAAAAGATACGGTATTGATTAAAATACCATTAGATCAAAGTTTAAGTGATGTTGATGTACTAGCGCGTGCATATAATGGTGCAATTCAAAATGTAACAAAAGAAGCTATTGTAATATCAGCAACTGATACACCAAATAGAATAGCAAACTTTATTACAGTTATAGAAAAATATAAACCACTTGAAATTGTTAGAAGTGGTGTTGTGGCTATGGAGAGATAAAATGATTTTAAGTAGTATTGCAAAAGAGTTAAACTTAGAATCTAATAGTGATATTAATATTATAGGATTAAATACTTTAAAAGATGCAACTGCTAATGAAATTTCGTTTTTAGAAAATAAAAAATATTTATCACAACTAAAAGATACAAAAGCAGGTGCAGTATTTGTAACAAGTCAATTTAAAGAGGAAGTGCCTCTGGATACAATTGCTTTAGTATGTGATGTACCTTATGAATCTTTAGCAAAAGCGAGTAAAATATTTGCACCAGCTTTAGTTGAAATTAATGGAGCTAAACCAAAGATTGGTACTAATTGCAATATTATGTTGAATGTTCATATAGGTTTAAATACTACTATAGGAGATAATTGTACTTTGATGGCAGGTGCTTTTATAGGTGACAATGTAACAATAGGTGACAATTGTGTTATTTATCCAAATGTGACTATTTATAGAGATTGTATTGTTGGAGATGATGTGATGATACACTCTGGTACAGTAATAGGTAGTGATGGTTTTGGATTTGCTACAACAAAAACAGGTCAACATATAAAAATATATCAAAATGGAAATGTAAAAATTGGTTCAAATGTTGAAATAGGTGCAAATTGTACTATTGATAGAGCAGTATTTTCTAGTACAATAATAGAAGATTTAGTTAGAATTGATAATTTAGTTCATATTGCACATAACTGTAAAATAGGGTATGGGTGTATATTTGCGGGACAAGCAGGCTTATCTGGTTCATCGGTTTTAGGTAAATATGTAGTTATGGCAGGACAAAGTGCTACAACAGGACACCTTGAAATTGCTCCATACACAACAATAGCGGGTAGGGGTGTAGTGAGTAAATCTATAGTTGAGCCTAAAAAACAATGGGCAGGATTCCCTCTTATGGAACATAGAACTTGGCTTAAACTTCAAGGGCGTATCTCTAGACTTTTACAAAAGGATAAGTAATAGCAATTAGAATATTATACTTTATATCTGCATTTATTTTAATTTATTTTTCTTTTGCAATTTTTGTATCTACAAAAGAGATTGTAGGTATCGTTGGATTTAGTGTAGCTAATTTTTCTCATAAATATTTTGGGTATTTGTCTTTTATATATCTGTTAGTTTTATTATTTCCGTTATATAAATTAAATTTCTCATATATAGAAAATTTTTTAGTTAAAGTATTAACAACTATATTTCTTTTTATAACATTATTAGTATTTCAAGCGTTAATTATAAATGGTAATTTCTCTGGTGAAGTTGGAAATGTTATAATTGATACAATTAGTCCATTTATAGGAATTGCTGGTCTTTGGATATTTGTTATTATAGGATTAAGTATATCTATTTTTATTTTATTTGAAGAGAATAAAGATATTATTAAAAATCTATTTAATACTTTTAGTTTAAAACCCAATATAAAATTATCTAAAATAGATTCTTTTTCTATAAAAAAAGATAAAATAATACCAAAAAAGAAAACAGAACAACAAGTTGTTATAAAAGAGATAGGGGATACTGCTGAGATAATTCTTGAAGATGTTATTATTGAATCAATACCTAATAATACTGTAGTAGAAAATATAGAAGAGAGTGAAAAAAAAGAAAAAAAAGAGGTTATTAAAGAAGAAAATATTGAATCTGAAGTTATAAGTAGTACTACAAATACAATAGTTGAAGAGTTAGAAGAGAATAAAAAATTATTAGAAGAGATTGAAACAGGTAAAGTTGAAAAACCAAAAGATTTTAAATTGCCATTAGTTGAATTTTTTGCTAAACCTAATAGAAAATCTAAAATAAAAGTAAACGAATCATATATAGATAAAAAAATTCAAGACCTATTGGAAAAACTTAAACAATTTAAAATTGAAGGTGATGTGGTAAGAACTTATACAGGACCTATTGTTACAACATTTGAATTTAAACCAGCTCCAAATGTAAAAGTGTCAAAAATTTTAAATCTTCAAGATGATTTAGCCATGGCACTTAAAGCACAAACTATAAGAATTCAAGCTCCAATTCCAGGTAAAGATGTGGTTGGAATAGAAGTTCCAAATGAAACATCAGAGATAATATATTTAAGGGAGATATTAGATAGTGATATTTTTCAAAATAGTAAATCACCATTAACGATTATTCTTGGAAAAGATATTGTTGGTCAACCTTTTATTACGGATTTAAAAAAATTACCACATCTACTTGTAGCGGGTACCACTGGAAGTGGAAAATCAGTTGGAATTAATTCTATGATACTTTCACTTTTATATAAAAATTCACCTGATGATTTAAAACTTATTATGATTGATCCTAAAATGTTGGAATTTTCTATGTATAATGATATCCCTCATCTGTTAACTCCTGTAATAACTAAG
>DAOVXU010000134.1 GCA_030635995.1 Arcobacter sp.
AATGTGAAGTAATTTTAGCACACCCTCAACTTGATGGTGATGAGATACAATCACTTTTAGAAGCTAGAGAACTTGGAATGGTTGATTTTAATCTTGTAGATGTTAGAGAATGGATGGAGTGGAATCAACAAAGAATAGTTGGAACTGATTATTTAGTACCTACAACTTCATTCTATCAAGCATTAGATCAAATTGATGATCAAAAAGAGAAACCAACAATTTTATATTGTCTTACGGGAAGTAGAAGTGCTTATTGTCAAAATATTATGCACGATATGGGTTGGAAGCAAGTTTCTAATTATACAGCAGGAATTATTGTGTATAATGGTGAAACAAAATCTGGAGAAGATTAAAATAAAAAGGTAATTTATGAAAGTATTATTGATAAAAGATGTTAAAAGTTTAGGAAAAGTTGGTGAAGTTAAAGAGGTGAAAGATGGTTATGGAAAAAACTTTCTTATAGGAAAAGGTTTTGCAAAACACGCAACTGCTGAAGTACTTGAAGAATGGGAAAAAGAACAATCAGATATAAAATCTAAATTAGAAGCCTCTATAGCTACAGCAACTAATCAAAAAGAGATGATAGAGAGTTTAAAGTTAACTATTAAACATAAAGTTGGTGGAAATGGTCATTTAATTGGTTCTATTACAAATAAAGAGATTGTAAAAAGTTTAAAAGCAGAGTTTAAACTTGAGATGGATAAAAAAAGTGTTCATTTAAAAGCACCTATTAAAACTCCTGGTATATTTAAAGTAGATTGTAAATTAGGTCACGGAATATCTTGTGAACTAACAATTGATGTTTTAGAAGCATAGGCTTTTTATGTTTCATGCCACAACAATACTTGCTTATAAAAGTGAAGATGGTTCTGCTGTAATTGGTGGAGATGGTCAAGTTACTTTTGGGGATTCTGTTCTTAAAAATAATGCTACAAAAATAAGAACACTTTATAAAGATAAAGTTCTTGCTGGATTTGCAGGAAGTACTGCTGATGCTTTTAATCTTTTTGATATGTTTGAAGAACATCTTGTAAATACAAAAGGTGACTTATTAAAATCTGTTATCAATTTTTCTAAAGAGTGGAGAAAAGATAGAACATTAAGAAAGCTTGAAGCTATGATGTTGGTTTTAAATGAAAAACATATATTTATACTTAGTGGTACTGGTGATGTAGTTGAACCTGAAGATGGTTGTTTAGCATCTATTGGTAGTGGTGGAAACTATGCTATATCAGCTGCTCGCGCATTAAAAAAACATTCATCACTAGAAGCTAAAGAGCTAGTAAAAGAATCATTAATGGTAGCTGGTGAACTTTGTATATATACAAATCAAAATATAAAAATATTAACATTAGATAAAGAGGATTAATATATGGATATGACACCTAAAGAGATAGTAAGTTATCTTGATGATTATATTATAGGGCAAGATGATGCTAAAAAAACTATCGCTATTGCACTTAGAAATAGATATAGACGAATGAAATTAGAACCTGAAATTCAAGAAGAGATTATGCCTAAAAACATCCTTATGATAGGAAGTACAGGTGTAGGAAAAACTGAAATTGCAAGAAGAATGGCTAAGATGATGAATCTTCCATTTGTAAAAGTTGAAGCATCAAAATATACTGAAGTTGGTTTTGTAGGTCGTGATGTAGAGTCTATGATTAGAGATTTGGCTTATGAATCAATATCTTTAGTTACTAAAGAGTATGAGCAAAAAATTCAAGGTGATATTGATAGAGAAGTTATTAAAAAGATTGTTGAGATATTAGTTCCCACTCTTCCAAAAGGGGCAACACAAAATGCTCAAGATTCTTTTATAAAAACTTACAATCTAATGGAATCAAAAGTTCTTGATGGTTCTATGGATGATAAAATTATTTCAATTGAATTACCTAAAAAAACCCATGTAGAGGTTGTTGATAGTAACCTTCCTATGGATATGAGTGCTGTATCTGAAAGTATAAATAATATGCTAGGTAAAATGGATAAAAATAAAATCAAAAAAGATGTTACTATTAAATTGGCTAAAAAACTTTTAAGAGGTGAAGCGAGTAATAATCTACTTGATGATGAATCTATTAAAGAGGAATCTATTAAAAGATGTGAAAATGGTGGAATAATATTTTTAGATGAGATTGACAAAATAGCAACTGGAAATAACAATAAAAATCAAGATCCAAGTAAAGAAGGTGTTCAAAGAGATCTACTTCCAATAGTTGAAGGTAGCAATGTACATACTAAATATGGTCAAATAAAAACTGATCATATACTTTTTATAGCTGCTGGTGCATTTCATGTTAGTAAACCTAGTGATCTATTACCTGAACTTCAAGGTAGATTTCCACTTAGAGTTGAACTAAATCCACTTGATGAAGAGGCTTTATATCAAATACTTATAAATACTAAGAATTCTCTTTTACGACAATATAAAGCTCTTTTAAGTGTTGAGGAAGTAACTTTAGAATTTAATCCTGAAGCTATTAGGGCATTTGCAAGACTTAGTGTTAGTGCAAATGAAAAAGCAGAAGATATTGGAGCAAGAAGATTGCATACTGTTATTGAAAAAGTTATTGAAGATATTAGTTTTGATGCAGATGAGCATAAAGGTGAAACTATAACTATCACAGAAAAACTTGTAATAGATAAGTTAGAAGATATAGTTGAAAATGAAGATACAGCTAGATATATCCTATAAATAAGAGCTTTTGGTGTAAGTTTTAAAACTTATATCAAAAGTACTTGTATTTTTATATTATTTTAGTTATAATTCGCTACTTTTTTAAACATAGGTTAGTTTTTATAAGTCAAAGTAGCTCAGCTGGTTAGAGCGCTGGTCTCATAAGCCGGAGGTCGAGGGTTCGAGTCCCTCTTTTGACACCATTATGAAAGTAAACTCCAAATTTTAATTTGGATTAAAATTAACTTATTTTAAAATTGAATAAATATACCAATCAAGGAGGTCGTTATGGCTTTAGATCAGGACGTAAAACAAGCGATAATCGCAGAATTTCAAAGAGATGCAAAAGATACAGGTTCAGCAGAAGTACAAATTGCTATTTTAAGTAGAAAAATTAAAGTTCTTACAGAGCATTTAAAATCTAATCACTTGGATCACTCTTCAAGACTAGGTCTTTTAAAAATGGTAGGACAAAGAAAAAGACTTCTTAAATATTTAAGAAGAACTAACTTTACTACATTCCAAAAAGTAGTTGCTGATTTAGGTATCAGAGCTAAATAAGTTTTAACTTATTAGTTAAAAAGGGTAGGTGTTATACACTTGCCCTTTTTTTATGCTATAAATTTTATAAAAAGGATTGAAAATATGAATAACCCATATAAAAATATATTAATTTCTCTTGTGTTAGCACTTATTGGTTACTTTAGTGCAGGGATAATTTTTGATGAGATACAAGCTAGACTTATAGGTGTAGTAGTTTTTTTAGTAGCAATGTGGACAAATGAAGCTTTACCATTAGGTGCGGTTTCCCTTTTTCCAATTATGCTATTCCCTGCACTTGATATTTTAGCAACAAATGCCACAACTGTTAACTATTCTAAATCTATTATATTTTTATTTTTAGGTGGCTTTATGTTGGCTATTGCTGTTGAAAAGATAGGATTACATAAAGTTATTGCAAATAAGCTTTTAAATATATTTCCATCAAGTTCAAGAGGTATTATATTTGCCCTTGCAATTACATCTGCACTATTAAGTTCATTATTATCAAATACTACAACTGCATTACTTCTTATGCCAATAGCACTATTTCTTACAGATACAAAAAAATTAAAAATAAGACTTGTACTTGCTGTTGCTTATGGTGCTAGTATAGGTGGTATAATTACCCCAATAGGAACTCCCCCAAATCTTATCCTTATGGGATTTTTAGCAGATAATAATATAGAATCTTTAACATTTGCAACATGGATGATAAAAACTATCCCATTGGCTGCTGTTATGCTTATAATTGTACCTTATATTTTATCTTTAGGTGTACAGGATATTAATGTAGATTCTAATATAGAAGAAAATAGTGCCTTAACAATAGAACAAAAAAGATTAAAAAATATTTTATTATTTTTAGTTGTTATATTATTTGTAAATTCATTTTTTAAATTTAGTGAAGCTGGTATATTATTGTCTTTTGGTTTAGCTATGTTTTTACCTAAAATTGGTTTTTTACAGTGGAATGATACTAATAAAGTACCATATGAGATTATATTCTTATTTGGTGCTGGTTTTTCTATTGCAGCTGCATTTAGCTCTACAGGATTGGCTTCTGAAATTTCACAATTATTACTTACATTAACAGAACTACCACCTATTGTACTAATTCTAATTGTTGCATCACTTATAACATTTACAACAGAAGTTACAAGTAATACAGCTTTAATCTCAATTGCTTTACCTATTATTCTTTCACTAGGTATGGCTTCAGATATTGATACAAATTTAATTCTTATGGTAGCTACTATATGTGCTAGTTATGCTTTTATGCTACCAATAGCAACACCACCAAATGCTATAGCTATGAGTAGTAAAGTTTTAACAATAAAAGATATGGCAAGTTTTGGATTTTTATTTAATATATTAGCAATTGTATTAACATCAACAATTGCTATGTTGATATGGTAATAATACTTAATGAAAATAAAGTTACTATTTAAAATCTAGTAACTTAACCCCACAGCTTCTCTTATAATTTTCATCTTTTTTTGTGCTATTTTTCTTGCTTTTGTTGCACCAAGTTTAAGTATATCTTTTACCTCTTGAGGATTGTTTAGATAGTATTCTCTTTTTTTGGCATATGGTTCAAAGTAGTTATTGATTTTTTCTAATAGTGTTAGTTTAAAGTGTCCATACCCTTCACCAGCAGTGGCATATCTTTTTTGTAACTCTAAAAGTTCATTTTCATCCATAAATACTTTACATAAAGTATAAACATTACAGTTTTCCCACTCTTTAACTTCATCAAGTTCTTTGGAGTCTGTTACTATTTTCATAACTTGTTTTTTGATAATTTTGGCAGATCCAAACATATCAATTGTATTTCCAGAACTTTTTGACATTTTTTTTCCATCAGTTCCAGTTAC
>DAOVXU010000135.1 GCA_030635995.1 Arcobacter sp.
AGACACTTCATCAATGATAAGTACTTTTAATTCTCTAAATCTTTTTCTTAATCTTGAATTCGTAGCAATATCGTGTATATCTTCATCACTAAAGAAATCCCTTATACCTAGTGCAAAAAACGAATGTATAGTTTTACCATTTAATAGTGATGCAGCAATACCAGTAGGAGCAAGTATAGAAGGAAATACACCACTATCTCTTAGGTAATTTATATAATTCTTTAAGATATGCGTCTTACCTGTTCCTGCACTTCCTGTTAGAAATACATTTTCTCCAATTTTTAGAATATCTAGCGTTGTTGCTTGCATTATTTACTTACTTCTTTCAATATATTTGAACTCACTATACTGTAATAATAAATTATTATCAATACATTTAGATATACTCTATATTATTTACAACAAAGGATATCAATGGCAGCTAAAGCAACTATTCACAAAGCTTTAATAAATATAGCAAATATGGATGAAAATTATTATGAAGACCATAACTTAACATTAGCACAACATCCATCAGAAAATAATTTAAGATTAATGGTTAGATTAATTGCTTTTATATTAAATGCAAATGATACTTTGATATTTTGTAAAGGGATATCTCAAGATGATGAGCCTGATTTATGGCAAAAGTCATTAAGTGGTGATATAGAGATGTGGATTGATTTCGCAAGCGTCAACTTGCTTCCTAAAGTATCTTGTTTTGACTAAAGATTTAACTTTTTAAATTATTCTTGCAGTAGTTTACACAATTGGACTATTGTAAGAATTTCTATATTTAATCACAATTAATTTAGATTTACAACAACCATATATACTCGCAATTTAACTCGCAATTAGTTTATTAAGATAGTCCTTTTTAGATTTCTCAATTTAATCATACAAACACTTTTATTACAGTATTTAAAGACTAATTAGAGTTCTAAAATAACTAGAAATTTAACTAGCAATAATTTTTAATATAAATAATGATATAATTGTATAAATACAAGGATATCATATGGAATTTACTCCTATTATACCAACTGATCTTAGTGGAATAATTCATCATAAACATTTAAATAAGGCAGAAGAAATATGCATGAAAAGTGCATCACTTAAAGGTTCACATAATCAAGATATTATCAATGAAATAATATCACTATTAAGAGTAACGAATAGTTATTACTCAAATAGAATCGAATCAGAAGGAACACACCCTATAGATATTGATAGAGCCATGAAAAATGATTTTTCTGATGATGAAAAAAAAAGAGGTTTACAAAAACTATCATTAGCACATATAGAAGTACAAAAACAAATTGAAGATCATATTGATAATACTAGTGCAATATATGAAAATAAATATATACTAGATATACATAAACAGTTTTATATTCAAGATAGTATGGAAACTTTTTTAAATATTCAATATGGAGATTTAAAAGCCCAAATGACACCTGGTACTTTGAGAGATAGGGATGTTACTGTAGGTTCGCATCTAGCTCCATCAAAAGATAATGTAGTTAGCTTACTTACAAATTTTGATCAAATGTATAATCAATCTAAATATTTATCAAAGTCAGAGCAGTTAATCTATGCACTTTGTTCACACCATAGGCTAGTTTGGATTCATCCATTTTTAGATGGAAATGGTAGAGTATCTCGTTTATTCTTGGATTATTTACTTTTTAAAATAAAAATAGATGGATATGGATTATGGAATATATCAAGAGGATTAGCACGAAATGTTGATAAATATAAAGAGATGTTGCAATATGCAGATATGGCAGTTCAAGGATCACAAGATGGAAGAGGTGCTCTATCAAACCGTGGACTAAGTGCTTTTCTTGATTTTATGTTAGAAGTAACTCTTGATCAGGTTGAATATATGAATAAATATTTAAAAATAGATTCACTTGGAAATAATATAGAAAAATATGTAAAATTATCCCAATCTGGTTTATTTGACAATGAACCATTACCTAAATATTCAGAACTATTATTTAAAGAATTGCTAATAAAAGGTAATATAAGCAGAGGGGAAGTATCAAATATTATTGGTAAAGGTAGTAGAACAGCAACTACACTTGTAAGTAAATTAATAAAAGCTGACTTTTTACAATCTAAAAGTCATAAAGATCCCATATCATTAAAGTTTAATGCACATTTTGCATCATATATTATTCCAGAACTTATGCCTCAGAAATAGTACATGATTATATATTCATTAAATTCTGTATCAATTTATTAACATGAACTTCACCACTACATTTTGAAAGTTTAGCATATCTCATAGTGGCATTTATATCATTATGATTCATTAGTTTTTTAATAGCCAGTTGACTTTCAAATGTATGTCTTAGTGTATGAATTGTAACCTTATCTAATGGCTCTGTTGCATCTTGATTAAAAAGGATATCAAATATTGGTTGCAACTTTCTGTAATTAAATAAACCAATTTAATTTTTCTCTTAAATTTACAACTTCCCCTACAATTATAAGAGCAGGTGTTGGTAATTTTTTTGATAGTTCTACAATATTTTTTAAAGTGCCAACTATCACTTTTTGTTCTTTTGTTGTACCTTTGCTAATTACTGCTACTGGATAATTTTCTTGTTTTCCTATTTTTAATAAATTTTCAACTATCTGATTTAGGTTACTTAGTCCCATTAGAAAAATTAAAGTTTCATCTGTTTTGCAACTATCCCAATCTAAATTTACCAATCCACCTTTTGCTTTATGTCCTGTTATTACTCTAAATGAATTTACAACTCCCCTTTGAGTTACTGGTATCCCTGCATATGCAGGAACTGAGATAGCTGATGTAACACCTGGAACTATTGAAAAAAGAATATCTCTATCTTTTAAATAAATAGCCTCCTCCCCTCCTCTACCAAATACAAAAGGATCTCCCCCTTTTAATCTTACAACTGAATTATAGTTAAGTGAAGATTGATATATAATCTCATTTATCTCATCTTGTGGCACTAAATGTTTACCATCTATTTTTCCAACATCTATAAATTTACAATTCTCTTTTGTCTCTTTTAAAATATCTTTATTTGCTAATCTATCATAAATAATAATATCTGCATTTTGTATCAACTTATATGCTTTAATTGTAAGTAATTCTATATCTCCAGGACCTGCTCCAACTAAATGGACATTTATATTATTCATAATTCTCTTTTTCATCTAAATTTTATCGATTATATAATCGAATATATTAATATATTATTAATTTAATAGACTATATCTTATTTAATAAAGCTATTTATTAAAACTTTGCTATAATCCAAAAAAATAAGGATTTTTATGTTTAAAACTATTATGCCTCTTAATGCAATTATTGCTATGAGATTTTTTGGATTATTTTTAGTACTTCCTGTAATATCACTTTATGCTATGAATATGCCAGGTGCGACCAATACTTGGATTGGAATTGTTATAGGTGGTTATGCGATTACTCAAATGATTTTTCAAGTACCTTTTGGAATTATGAGTGACAATCTTGGGAGAAAAGGGACTATTATTATTGGTCTTATTTTATTTGGAATTGGTTCTTTTATTGCTGGTTATGCCCAAGATATGCTTATGCTTTTACTAGGTAGATTTTTACAAGGTGCAGGGGCTATTGGAGCTGTTGTTACTGCTATGATTAGTGATATTGTAAAAGAGGAACAACGACCAAAAGCTATGGCTATGATGGGTGGAAGTATCGCTGTTAGTTTTGCGTTGGCTATGATTGCAGGTCCTACTATTGGAGCTGCTTATGGTGTTGATACACTGTTTTATATTGTTACTGTTATAGCTTTTGCATCTATTTATATTTTAGTAAAATTTGTACCGGATCCTCCACATATTACACATACTTACAATGGAAAAGATAAATATAGTTTTTTGAAAAACCGAGATTTAATTAAGATGAACATAACAAACTTTTTACAAAAAGGTTTAATGACTTTTGCATTTATGATTATCCCTATTGTTCTTGTGAAAACATATGGTTGGGAGATGGCAGAATTATGGAAAATATATCTCCCTGCTATGGTTGCTGGAATTTTTGCTATGGCACCTGCTGCCATACTTGCTGAAAAAAAAGGAATGTATAAACAAGTACTTTTAGTTGGTATTGTATTTTTTGGATTAGCTTATTATATTATTGGTATTAGTTCTACAAATACAATGTTTGCTATTGGTGTAATTATATTTTTTATTGGATTTAATATGCATGAACCTATTATGCAATCACTTGCTACAAAATATGCTAAAGTTTATCAAAAAGGTGCAGTTTTAGGTGTATTTAATAGTTTTGGTTATCTTGGTACTTTTATAGGTGGATTTGTTGGTGGTGTTTATTTAGATAAGATGCCATTAAGCTCAATCGCTTTTGGGATACTTATCATATGTATTTTATGGGCTATTTTAATTTTAACTTTACCAAATCCTACAAAAACAAAAATAGCATATATAAATATAGATGAAACTGATGAAAATAAATACCATAATTTAGATAATAAACCAGGCTGTGTTGAATGGTATATTAATAATACAGAAAAGATTGTAATTATCAAGTATTATACTGATTTTTATAATGAAGAAGAGATAAAAGCTATAATAAATTAAGTATTAACTTTTCGTTAATACTTATTCAATATACTCCCAAAAATAATACAATTAAAGGCACTTAACATGTTTGAAAGAATTTTAAGATTTTTTGTTGAAAATTCAAGAATGAACTATACACTATTTGCACTTGTATTTGCAATAGGTTTATGGTCTTATAATAAAATGCCAAAAGAGATATTTCCTACATTTGATATGGATATGGTGTCTGTAAAAGGTGCATATGCTGGAGCTAGTGTTGATATTTTAGATAAAATGGCAGTTACTGCTATAGTAGATAATGTAAAATCTATTGAAGGTGTGATATATGTAACAACTATCATAAGCCCAGGTAAATTTACTATAGCACTTGATCTAGCTAAGGGTAAAGATAGATACAATATGGCAAATAAGATAAAAGATGCTGTATCTTTAACATTAGGAAATCTACCTAGTGATATGGATGAACCTAGTGTAAATGTACTTGAAAG
>DAOVXU010000039.1 GCA_030635995.1 Arcobacter sp.
ATATCAATATTTTCCCTCTTGCGTTTACTCAGTATAAATTCTATAAGTTTATCAAAGTTTTTAAAAATAAACATTGTTGTTAATACATTTAATGTATTAAAGAATTCTTTTCTAGTGCCAATCATAGAACGAAGTTCTATATATTGTTTATCTTCAAACTCTTGTACTGTATGAAATAAAAATGCTAATATATTTAAACTACAAATATTTTGAGATAAATATTTATTGCCATGCCCATAGTTATGGGCTAAGCTGTAACCATGATTCTTTAAAGTATTATTATTTTCATTCTCAATTTTCCATCTAGTTCTACCTGCTAATATAATATCTTCAACATTATTCTCAGTGATTTTTAAATCAGTTACAAAGCTAAAACAATGAAGTTGTTTACCATCTGAATTTGTAATAATAAGTTCACACCAATTAACTTCTATATTATCCTCACTGTTACCATTTAAAAGTATCTTGTTTATCCAATTGTATCTCCCACATTGTTTTTTACCATTATGTATTTTTGATATTGTAAATGTTTTTACACTTTTAGTTTGCTTGTAAGCTTCTACTATTTTATATAAAGCTTTATGCGATGTATATTTACAAACCAATATAAAAGAGTGACCTTTATCTAATATCTTTTGAATCATTGGATATCTTGAATATAGATCATCACCTAATATAATTATTTTATATCTATTTTTTAAAAACTTTAGTATATCAAATGTATCTAGCCATCTCTTAGTAGCATTTACTTCGCAGTCTTGTTTTTCATCTCCATCTTTATTGGTAATAAATTCTTGAAATAAAGCTATCACTTTTTTTAACATTGGATGCACTAGCGTAGGAGTAATGGCTACATGTGAATAGGTTACAATACCTGTTTTACTATCTTTTTTTGTTTGACAGCATTGACATTTAACTTTTTGTGAGGAATGATACTGTACACCATCTACAGCTACTAATAGATACTCCTCCATAAATACAAATTGTTTAATAATATCTAATCTTTCACACTCCAAGAGTATATCATCATAGACTTTTTTAAAACTACTACTAGGTTTTATTTTATCAAGTTGAGTTTTAATATGATTTTCAACTGGAATATTTTCAATACCAAAAAAGTTCTTTGCATTATCTCCACCTTCCACAGTTTTTAATTTTCCTTGAAATTGTAACCAAGAATCATTCTGAAAATAAAGCATACTAAAAGCTCCTAATATAATATCGTTAAAACTATATTTTAAATCACTTCGTTTTCTACGATCATCTTTTATATTTTTAATATTATTTTTAAAAATACCTACCATTTTACTAAATATACTTACTTTTTCTTCTGTCATTTTAACTCCAAATTATAAGTATATATTATATCTAAATAGTGGTTATAAAATGCTTGAAAGTACTACAAATAAAGGGTTTATCAGGAATTTAATTATGATTAAAAGATTAAATATTTAAAATAATATTTAATCTTTATTTAGGTTGTTTTTTTGGAAGTATTTTAGAGTTATAATTGCTGATTTTTAAGTATTAAAATAGTGCTTTATTTATTTTCTTATCAACTTCATAGTTTGGTAAATATATCCAATCTCCAATAATATCACTTTGACTTTCTATTTCAATAGAGTTAAAAAATTGATCATATCCTATATATTTTCCAATTTTATTTTGCTCTATTAGTACATCTAGTGGTTGTTTTTGTTGTCTGAAAATATAGTTTTTTTCATCAATTATATTCATTAATTCTTTCAATCTTTGTTTAGCAATATTTCCATTTACTTGCTCTCCCATAGTAGCACTTGGTGTTCCATCTCTTTTAGAATAGGTAAAACTATGTATATGGGTAATTGGAAATCTTTTTATATTTGTTATTGCTTCTTTCCAAATCTTGTCACTCTCCCCTGGATGTCCAACTATAAAATCTGTCCCTAAAGCATAACCTTTTGAGGATATATATTCAAATAGTTTTAAATCAGACTCCAATTTATTTCTTCGATTCATTATTTTTAACATATGAGGGGAGGTGTGTTGAAGTGCGATATGTAGATGTTTTGCCATCCAAGGTTCATCAAGTAACTCTTTAAATTCATCTGTTATCTGAATAGGTTCAACACTACCCATTCTTATTCTTCGTACACCTCGTATTTGAGATATTTTTTTAAGAAGTATTGATAAACCATCTTTTTTATTATCTAAACCTTTTCCATATGAACCAAGATTTGTACCTGTAAGTATAAACTCTCCAAAACCATTTGAAGCAAGTAAACTTATCTGTTCTAATATCTTATCTTCACTATAAGCCCTAGCATCCCCTCTTACATAAGGGATAATACAATAACTACATCTAAAATTACACCCCTCTTGTATCTTTATAAATGCTCTACTTTTACCTATCATATTATTTATAATAGTATCATCTATATGTTTTAAATCTCCAGCTTCAAAGAATCTTTCTTTATTTTTTAGAAGTGAATTGATTTTTTCTTTTTCGCTATGACCAAATAGAGCATCTATTTTATTATCTTTAAATAGGCTATCCCCTTTTGTCCATACTCCACATCCTGTAAATATTATTCGTGGAGTATTGGATAATTTTTTTAAGCCATTTATATAATTTCTAGCTGTAGAATCGGCACTATTTGTTACAGTACAAGAATTTATTACAACTATATTAGCTTCTTTTTCATCAAGTGTTATATCAAAATCTTTTAATCTTGACATCATTATTTGACTATCTACTACATTTGTTCTACATCCAAAAGTTTTAAAAAATACTTTTTGTTTTACATTATGATTATTACTCATCTTTTTTAATTACTTATTGGACCATCAAATAGAGCTGTCGCTGTTGTACCGGGTAATAATGTTTCAGGTTCTATAGGTCCACTATTTGCAACTCTTAATGTTTGTGTTGGGTATGCTATTTTTATATCTTTTTCAGCTTTAAATGCTTCAAGTAGTTCCATACTAATTGTACTTCTTAAAGCAAGTGTTGCATGTGAATTTGTATAATACCAAGTTGAAATTGTAATTCCATAAGGTTCCATCATAGCAAATACTCTTGGTTCAGGATTTGTACTTCTTAAAACATATTTTTTTCTCATTTTTTGCAATCTTTTTTTAGTAAGATCAGTATAACCTTTTGCATGAGCAGAAGCTATACTTTTAGCTAATTCTACTGCTTTTTTATGATTTGAATCAAATGTTATATTTATATCTATACCATCCCAAACTGTTCTTAATTCATCATAAGTATAATTAGCAATCATATCTGTAAAAATATAGTTATTAGGGATAAAGTAAACCCTTCCTGATCTTCTATTAAGTCTATAACTTGTAAGTGTTACATCTTCTCTAATTGCAATTTTAAATAAAGATATATCTAAAACATCCCCAACAACTTCTACACCATCTCTTATAACTTTTATCCTATCTCCAACAGTAATAGCTCCACTTGTCATAATAGCCATCCATCCAAACATAGACATAAACCAATCTTTTAAAGCAATAGCAATACCAGCAGAAGCAAACCCTAAAAATGTTACAAGATATGAAGCATTATCAATATATGAAAATAAAACTATAAAAATTATTATTATGATTAATATAAAATTTATCAATTTATTTACAGAATAATGATTATCATCTTCTTTAATATATTTTTTTGTAGCCACTTTGATACCCATTGTTATACCAACTAATATAAATATTATAAAAAGTAATTTAATTGTTCTATATATTTCATCTGTTATTGTATCTTCTACTTCTAGTATAACTTGATCTATTTTTCTTGTATAAACTTCATGGGTAGATGATACAATATCAACTACCATAATAAAATCTTTTAATTCTTTTTTTAAATTGTCTAAAGTTTGTTTATTCTCTTTAGTTTTTTCTAGTTTATATAATTTTTCAATCTCTTCTATTTTATTATTAACTATTGCTAAAAGAGTTCCTAATTCTAAATTTGTATTTCCATACTCTTTTACATTTGATTTTAATTTACTAATATAAGAATAGGCTTCTAGAATTATAAATGGATTTGTTACTTTTGGAGCTTGATCTATATCTTTTGGTTTTATCATACTCCCAATTGGAGAATCTTTATACTCACTTATTAAAGATAACTCATTCTCTTTAATTTTAATTTTATTTGTAAGTTGATAAGAAAGTTCTTTATATTTACTACCTTTCCATCGTCCATATTTTTTAGCATCTTTTTTTATTTTTTCTAAATCATTTTCAATTTTTCTATATGCTAAATAGTTGTTATATCTAGTTATCCAAATATTGTCATCTAACTCATCATCAATATGTTGGATATTATTTTTAATTTTATATATATCGACTTTAATTTGTTCAGTTTTATCATCAGCACCACTTAATGATGAGATGATAAAAAAAGATAAAAAGATAAATTTAATTATATTTTTCATCACTAAAACTCACTTAATACTTTATAAATAGTATCTTTACTAATCTCATCAGTAATTTTACAATCACCTAAACCAATAGGAAAAATAAATTTAATTTTATTATCTAAACTTTTTTTATCTAAAAAGAAATGTTGGTAAAAGTCTTCTACATCAGCTATCTTATAAGTTATAGGTATATCATAAAATTCAAGTAATTTTTTTACTCTATTTGCTTCGTCTTCACTCATAAATCCAACTTTAACAGCAACTTTATTTGCCATAACCATCCCAATACCTACAGCTTCACCATGTAAATAAGTATTATAATTAGTTTCATTTTCAACAACATGCCCAAATGTATGTCCATAATTAAGTGCGGCTCGTAAACCTTTCTCTTTCTCATCTTGTGATACAACCCAAGCTTTAGTCTCAACAGATTTTTGAATAGCTATTTTTGTATTTTCATATTCTCTTATATCATTTTCCTCAATCCATTCAAAAAAATCTTTATTGAAACAAACTGCCATTTTTATTATCTCTGCAACGCCAGCACTAAATTCTCTTTTAGGTAATGTAGAAAGAAAATATGGGTCTATATTTACTTCAATTGGCTGATGAAAAGCACCCACTAAATTTTTACCAAATTTATTGTTTACCCCTGTCTTCCCACCAACACTTGCATCAACTTGACTTAAAAGTGTTGTAGGTATTTGAATAAAATCAATTCCTCTTTGGTATATAGAAGCTGTAAATCCTGTCATATCTCCTATAACACCACCACCAAAAGCAATAAGAACTGAACTACGATTTAATTTATGTGTAAAACAATGTTCCAAAATATCCTCAATAGTTTGCATATGTTTATACTGTTCCCCATCAGGAATAGTTACAACACTAATCTCTTTAGCTTCTATTTTAGAAAGCAAATACTCTAAATGCAAAGCACTAATAGTTGGATTTGTTACTACTACAACTTTTGTATTTAATTTTATATTTTTTAATTTATCGATATTTATATCATAAGAGTTATTAGGTAGTGTTATATTTACAGTCATTTTTTATCCATTTATAATTATTTGATTTAATATATAATTTTATCTAAAATGTTCTAAATATACAGCAATAGCTATAAATTTCACTTATTATCTTTCTTTGGTCATCCAGCTTATTTGTATTTATAATAAAAATAAACTTCATGTTTAAAAATAAACACCTATTTGAGTTATATGGTGTGGTGTATTTGAATATTATAATAAATTATTTTAGACTAATGGAATAAATGATACAATAAGGAGCAATATTATAGTTGGGGAGTATGTGGTTATTAAAATTAAATTAAAGATTATACTATTATTGGCTTTTGTGTTCATCCTTGCAAATATAGTGGTTTATGTTGTTTCAGAATTAAATGCCCAACAAAGAATACAAATAGCACTTAAAAATAATCTTAATGATTTAGAGGTTCATCATAAAATTCTATTACATTACCAAAGAATAACTGCTGATACCACGAGTGAATCGATATTAGCCATGAGCGAAATAGTTGATATTTTATCACAAACAATAACTGCTTCAAAAGAGCAAAAATCAATTTTAAGAACTAAACTTTATAATCTACTTAAAAATAAATATGAGATTCTCAAAAAAAAAGGTATAGCACAATATCATTTTGTATTGCCAAATAATGAAACATTTTTAAGGATGAGCCATCCTGATAAATTTGGAGATGATTTAATAAATTTTAGAGAAGATTTTGAATATGTCAATAAAACACAATTATATACAAGTGGATTTACTAAAGGTTTGGTATCACATGGATTTAGAAATACTTATCCAATATTTAATAAAGATGGAATTTATTTAGGTGCAGTAGGTGTTTCTTTTTCTAGTGAAAATTATCAAAAACATATAGTGGGTATAATTAAAACACATACACATTTTATAATAGATAAGGATATTGTTAACATTAAAACTCAAGAAAAGAATGATTCTCAAATAACATATACACCAAGTTGTGAACATAAAGATTATATACTGGAGATGAGTAATCTTTATCATTCAAAAGAACTTTGTATTAATGATAATAAGATTAAATTAAAAAATCTAAAAAATGAGATAAATAAAGGGATAAAAAAGGGTGATAAATTTGCAATATATAGAGTCTATTCTAATGGTTCAGATATAATTGCTTTCTATCCTATAAAAAATCTTACAAATACCAAAACATTGGCTTGGTTTGTATCTTATAAAAAAAGTGATTTTATATATACAACACTATTTATTATAGAACGCATTAGAGTTGTATTATTTTTTATTTTACTTTTTTTATTCTATTTTATCTATAGGGTCTTAAATCAAAAAGATATATTAAATAAATTAGTAGATAAAAAAACTTTTGAACTAAAAAATTTAAATGAAAATCTTGAACAAACAATTATAGAAGAGGTTGAAAAAAATAGTAAACAACAACTACAACTAATGGAGCAATCAAAGAAAGCTCAAATGGGAGAGATGATAGAAAATATTGCACATCAATGGAGACAGCCATTATCTGTTATGTCAACAGTCACAACTGGTATGCAAATGCAAAAGGAATATAATATACTTACAGATGAAATATTTAATGAATCTTGTACAAAAATAAACAGTAGTATAGAATTCCTATCTGAAACTATAGATACATTTAGAAACTTTTTGAAAGAAAAAAAAGAGTTAAAAGAGATAATACTTCAAGAGGATATTTATAGAGTATTAAATATTGTTGATACAACTTTAAAAAATAATCAAATAAAACTTAAAAATAATCTTGACTCAATTAGTCCTATTAAAATAACTATGGTAACAGGTGAATTATCTCAAGTAATTATAAATATAATTAATAATGCAAAAGATATATTACTTGAAAAGAAAATTAAAGATCCTGTAGTTAAATTGAAATTGATTCAAGAGAAGCATAAAGTGATAATAACTATAGAAGACAATGCAGGAGGGATACCTGAGAATATTATACACAAGATATTTGATCCATATTTTACAACAAAACACCAATCACAAGGTACAGGTTTAGGATTAAATATGAGTTATAAAATTATAACTGAAAGTTTAAAAGGTAAATTATATGTTCAAAATACAAATAAGGGAGCGAAATTCTTTATCGAGTTAACAATTTCTTAATAGTTGAAATATCTTATACGAGGGATAGGAGGGTGAAATATTCTTGACTAAATGGTGTCACTTATTACATACCATGATTTATATTTATCTTGCCAAAGTCTGCGTTATACTGAGCGTCACAAGAATTGTAAATTTTGGAATTTATCCTTTTTAAGCAAAATTATCATACAATATACACATAATATATGTGCATAAAGGATACACTGTGACAATGATTTATGATAAAACTGCTAGGAAAAAAGCTACAAATCTTAGTATCAATTCTGATTTACTACAAAAAGCTAAAGATTTAAATATAAATATCTCTAGTACTTTAGAAAAAAGTTTAGAAGAGACTGTAAGAGAAGAGAAGAATAGAAGATGGCAAGATGAAAATAAAGAAGCGATAGAACACTACAATAAAAGAATTGAAAAATTTGGTGTATTTAGCGATAGTATAAGAAGTTTTTAATGGCACAATTTGATGTATATGAAAATATAAATACTAACAACGATGAGATCCCTTATCTTTTAGATATTCAACACAAGATACTAACAACTTTTAATACAAGAGTAGTGATACCCTTAGCAATAAATGAAAAAACAACCCAAATAATTAATCCATTAATAACTATTAATGATAAAGAGTTTATAATGTTAACTACTCAACTTGCAGGTATACCTATAAATAGATTAGGTAAAAAAGTATGTTCACTCTCCAGCAGTCGTTCTAAAATTATAGATGCTGTAGATTTTATAATTACAGGATATTAGGAGGCACTTGAATGATAATAGAACTATTTAAACAAATTACACAAATACCAAGATGTAGTGGTACTCATCAGCCATTTATTACTTTTATGAAAGAATTTTGCATCAAATACAATTATATCTGTGATATTGATGAAGCTAATAATATTTTATGTTATAAAAAAGATTTAAAACTAACTTTATGTTTACAATCACATTATGATATTGTATGTTTAGAAGATGGAAAAGTACCTGAAATTATTGAAGAGGATGGATATTTAAGAGCAAAAGATTCTACGCTTGGAGCAGATAATGGTATAGGGTGTGCTTATATGTTGGCACTTATGAGTGAAAATAAAAATTGTGAATTTTTATTTACTTGTGACGAGGAGATTGGACTAATTGGGGCTAATAATATAACTTTAAATTTACAATCTTCAAAGATGTTAAATCTTGATAGTGAAGAGGAGGGGAAGATTTGTATTGGTTGTGCAGGTGGCGTTGATATATTTGCTAAAAATGAAAACTCTACTATTGTAAAAAATAATAAAAATTTAG
Source organism: Arcobacter sp. (assembly GCA_030635995.1). Lineage (GTDB taxonomy): Bacteria > Campylobacterota > Campylobacteria > Campylobacterales > Arcobacteraceae > CAIJNA01. The sequence goes on from DAOVXU010000039.1 coordinate 8,874, forward strand.
ACCTATATGAGATAACTATAGACAATCTTGATGGTGGTCATAGTGGAGTTGATATAGATAAAAATATACCAAATGCGATAAAACTTTTAGCAAAAACTATAAAAGAATGCGATGGGAAACTTTTAGATATAAATGGTGGGGAGAGGATAAACTCAATTCCTAGATATGCAAAAGCGATAATTGTATCTGCCTCTTTACCTATACCTTCACATCACAATATGAAAATAGAAAAAGTAGATACACCTACAAAGCATTATAAAAAACTTGATGATAAAATCATAAACTTTTTATACTCTTTTTCTCATGGGGTAAGAGGATATGATAAAGAGGTTGAGGTGGTATCAACATCTATAAATCTTGCAACAATTAAAACAAATATTAATAATGTAGAGATAAGTTTTAGTGCTAGAAGTATGGATAATGAAGAGTTAAAAACTATTAAAAATGAAACTATTGTACTTGTAGAGAATTTTGACTTTACAACTACAACTAGTGGAAAATATCCTGCATGGAAACCATCAGAAAATAATTTCTTAGGTAAAGTTCTAAAATCATATAAAAAATATGAACCAGAAGCTACCTTAGAAGCTATTCATGCTGGACTTGAATGTGCTATATTTAAAGAAAAATTCCCACTTATACAAATAGCATCAATAGGACCAAATATATATTTTCCACACTCAAATAGAGAAGAGTGTGAGATAAAATCAGTTTATAATATATATGAAGTATTAAAAGATATAATAACAAACAATGAAAAAGAGGGAAAAGAATGGATTATTTAAAAATTATTGGTAGAAAAAATCTTAATGGTACAGTAAAGATAAGTGGTGCAAAAAATGCTGCTTTACCACTTCTAACAGCTACGATATTAGCTAAAAATGAAGTTAATATTTCAAATTTACCAAATGTAGTAGATATAAGAACACTACTTAAACTTTTAGGGATGCTAGGTGCTTCGTATGACCATAATGATACAGATATATCTATAGATACATCCTCATTAGATAAAACAACTGCTACATATGATATTGTTAAAACTATGAGAGCTTCTATTTTAGTTCTTGGTCCTTTACTTACTAGGTTTGGGCATTGTGAAGTTTCACTTCCTGGTGGGTGTGCAATTGGGCAAAGACCTGTTGATTTACATCTTAAAGCACTTGAAATAATGGGTGCAAATATAGAGATCAAAAATGGTTATATAATTGCAACTGCAAAAGATGGACTAAAGGGTGCAACTATTGTATTTGATAAAGTAACTGTAACTGGTACTGAAAATATAGTTATGGCAGCTGCATTAGCACACGGAACCAGTACACTTATAAATTGTGCAAAAGAGCCAGAGGTGGTACAACTTTGTGAAGTATTAAGAGATGCTGGTGTATCTATAGATGGCATTGGTACAAACACTTTAATTATAGAGGGGACAAAAGGTGAACTTTTAGAGTTTAAACCATTTGAGATAATTCCAGATAGAATTGAAGCTGGAACATATTTATGTATTGGAGCAATTACAAATTCTATTTTAAAAATTGAAGCAGTGATTCCTGAGCATCTTGAAGCTGTTTTAGCTAAATTTGAACAGATGGGATATATGATACTTAAAGAGAAAAATGCAATCACTATTTGTCCCGCAAATAAAATATCTCCTGTAAATATTGTCACAACAGAATATCCTGGTTTCCCTACAGATATGCAAGCACAATTTATGGCACTAGCAACTATGGCTGATGGTATAAGTATAATAGATGAAAAGCTATTTGAAAATCGTTTTATGCATGTAAGTGAGTTAGTACGAATGGGTGCAGATATAAAACTAAATGGAACAGTAGCAACAATTAAAGGTACTCCAAAACAACTACTTGGAACAGATGTTATGGCAACTGATTTAAGAGCAAGTAGTGCTTTAGTGATAGCAGGATTAGTTGCTAAAAATGAAACAACAATTCATAGAATATATCATCTTGATAGAGGTTATGATAGACTTGAAGAGAAATTAACTCTAATAGGTGCTAATATAAAAAGAGGGAAAGAGTAGACTATCTAAAATGAAAAAATTATTTTTAATATTTCTTTTGAGTAGTGGTCTATTTTCAGATGAATATATTGATTTAGGGGATGAGGCATTTGTAAAAAAACATTATATTCAAGCTGTTGAATTATATAAACAATCATCTGCCCAAAAGACTTTAGAGGTAAAATTTAGATTAATACAATGTTATTTAAAACTAGGAGATAATTTTTTTAAAATTAATGAGTATGAAACATCTTTAAGTTGGTATAGATCAGCAAAAAAACTTAATAGTAAAATATCAATAGAAAAAATATCAAAAGTTTATGAGGCACAAGCAGACCAATATAATAAAATACATAAATATAAAATAGCTTTAATATTGTATA
>DAOVXU010000007.1 GCA_030635995.1 Arcobacter sp.
TACCATCTTTATAAACTGGAAGTAAAGTAGGGTATAAAGGGTCATTTATATCTATGATAAATTTATGGTCAATAGTATCATCTAAAAATTTTTTAAACCAATTTAGATGTTTAAAATCAGTAACCATACCATTTTCTAAAGTATCACTTTCAAGATGAACCAATATTTTACCTTGATGACCATGTAGATGACGACACATCAAACAATCATCTAAAGCATATTCTACATTTAACTCTTGTGACCATACTCTATGACCATAACAAAAATCAAATTGTTTACTTATTTGCCATTTCATTAGTTTATAATCTCATATTCGATTTTATCTATTTGTCCAGCAAGCTTAAAACCATTTAATCTTAATCTGCAGCTATCACAAACTCCACAAGCTTTTTGTTCATTTTTATAGCAAGACCAAGTGTGTTGAAGTGGTACATCCATCTGTATAGATTTTGTAACAATTTGTTGTTTTGTAAGGTGTACAAGTGGAGTTATGATCTCTAGTTTTGTTTCCTTTTTTGTCCCTTGATTCATTGCATTTTGCATTTTATTTATAAATGTATCTGTACAATCTGGATAACCACTACTATCCTCTTCAACTACACCAATATATAAAGCAGTTGCCTTTTCTTTCTCAGCAACAGCAGTTGCAATAGATAAAAAAATACCATTTCTAAATGGTACATATGTTATAGGTACTCCATCTTCAATTCCATTTGTAGGTATCTCTATAGAGTCATCTGTTAAAGCCGAAGCTCCAATATCAGTAAAAAATGGTATATTTATCTCATATTTATTCTCAACATTTAAATCTTTACAAATAGTTCTAAATGCTTCAAGTTCTTTATGTTCGGTTCTTTGTCCATAGTTAAAATGAACAGCAATTATCTCATACCCGTCATTTTTTGCCATATATGAAGCAAGGGTAGAATCCATCCCTCCACTTAAAATACAAATAGCTTTTTTACTTCCCACTTAATACTTCCCACTTAACACTTTTTCATCCACCTGTTTCATAAAAGGCTCTATCACTTTGATTTTCGTCACCCCATTTATTTTTTTCTGGTTTATTCTTTAATACTTCTGCTAATATATTTGAAGCTTTTTTTACATCTTTTGCTTTTATAGCATCTGCAATAGAAAGTGCATCTTCAAAATAAAGACAAGGTATTAAATCACCTTCAGCAGTGATTCTGATTCTATTACAATCTCTACAAAAGTCATCTAAATGTGGCTCAATTATCCCAAATTTATAACCATCATCTAAATAATAATCTTGAGATGGAGAGCTACCAACTCTTTCACCTTTTGTAATATTATATTTTTCTTTAATAATATTTTGTATTTGCTGGGAATTTAATCCACTTTTTACATTAGCATGTGAATTTTCCATATATTCAATAAATCTAATCTCATAACCTTTATTTTTACAATGTTCAAGCAGATCTAGAATTTCACCATCATTTATCCCTTCAAGAGGAACACAATTTATTTTGATACCTAATCCAATATCTTGTGCTTTATCAATTCCTCTTAAAACTTTAGCTAGTACATCTTTTTGTGCAATTTGTTGAGCTACTTCAGGTTTTAAACTATCAAGTGAAATATTAAGTCTTTTCAATCCTGCATCTTTTAATTTTTGGGCTACATCTTCAAGTAAAAAAGCATTGGTTGTAATAGCAAGATCAATATCAGGCGCATAATCATGTATCATTTTTACAAATCCATCTAACCCATGTCTTAACAAAGGTTCACCACCAGTAAGTCTAATTTTTGTTATCCCATCATCAATACCTACTTTGATAAATCTAAACATATCTTCATAAGATAAAAGATTTTCATGAGGAACCCATGAAAAAGGTTTTTCGGGCATACAATATAAACATCTGAAATTACATCTTTCTGTAACAGACACCCTTAAATAATTTACTTTTCTACCATGACCATCTATAAGCATAATTAAAAGTCCTTTAATATTAATATTACCAAATTAAAACAGAAACTAACACTTAAATAGCATAAGTTGTGCTTCATAAAGTTAAATTCTAAATTCAGCCTATCAAGATAGGTTGAATTTAGAATTTAACTTTAGGGAGTGCAAACTATGCTACCCAAAGGGAAAATAGACTAAAAGGCATCTTGCAAAAAATATTATCTCAAATTAGCTACGGCTAGTTTGAGATAATATTTTTTACAACCTGTTCTTTTATCTATTTTTTTAAGAATTAGTTTCTGTTTTAATTTGGTATTATGAAAGGATAGTATAAAATGACTTAAAAAAATAATTAGGATTGCTTTTGAATACAATTGATGCGATTAAATTGATAGATTTTTTTGATACATTAAATGAAAAACAAATATCTTTTTTACAAAGTATTTCAACAATTAGAAGATTTAGTGAAGATACTATTGTTTATTATGAAGATGATATTGATTATTCTTTGCATTTTTTGGTTGAGGGTACTATTAAAATATATAAAATAGATAAATATGATAATGAAATATTTTTATATTATATTTATAAAAATAATATGATTTCTGAGTTTACGTCGATAGATGATACTAGTATTTATTGTTTTTCAAATGCTTCATTTATGCAAGAGGGTACTATTTTATCTATAAATTTTCAACAATTTAAAAAAGAATTTATAGATACAGGGGTTTTAACACAAAAATTTATAAAAGAGATTTTAAATAAAACACATCAATTACAATGTATATTAAATAGAGAATTGGTATTTGATGCAACGGCAAAAGTATCATTTATGTTAAGTAATGATTTAGCGATGTTTAATCAATTAAAAAGAACTGAAGTGTCATTTATGTTACATATACAGCCAGAAACTTTATCAAGAGTGTTAAAAAAACTTCTAAGAAGTGATATTATTAATATAACTGGAACTAAAATAGTAATAGTTGATGCAGATCAGCTATGTAGTATATTTAGAGGAATAGGAAAATGAAACCAACAAAAATAAGTACAAAGATTAAAATAATTGGTGCAGCATTAGTATTATCTATATTAAGTGTAATAGCAATTACAATATACCTAAATGAAAATAATATAAAAGATGCTTTAATCGTAAATATTGCAGGTAAAGAGAGGATGCTTACTCAGAAAATATCAAAAAATATCTTTTATCTTTACCATAATGAAAATATAGATTTTAGTGAATTAGATAATGCTGTTGAGGAGTTTATTTATAATATAAATTCATTAAAAGATGGAAATAAACTTCAAGGTATACCTTCTGCTCCTACTGATACTATAGCACAACAAATATCGAAAGTATTAATTTTATGGAATAGTTTTCATAAAAATGTAATAAGCTTTAAAGATCTTTTAGTTGATAGAAAAGAGAATGAAAAACTTTTAAAGATGAGAGTATCTACAATATACAATACAAACAATATATTACTTCAAGAGGTTGATAATCTTGTAACTATGTATACAAAACATACTGAATCAAAAACTAATTATATTAAAAAATTTCAATATGGAGGGGCTATTGTACTTTTTATATTGATTATATATTCTTTATTACAGTTAAAAATTATTGAATTACATGCTCAAGAATTTATAGATTATTCAAAAAAATTAGCTTCTTTTGATGATGTTAATAATTTAGAATTAATTACAATAGATGCTGAGGGTGAAATTGTAGAGGTAAATGATAGTATGAATTGTTTTATTACAAAAGTAAATAGTGCAATGGAACATTCAAATGAAGCAATTGCCCAATCTTTACAAGCATCTTCAAAGCTTGAAGAGATTACAGATGAGTTTGATACAATATTAAATGATATTACAAACTCTTCAGAGATATCAAAAGAATTGAATATAAGTGAAGATATCGTTATAGAATCAACTGAAGAACTTATCAATTCAACAAAAAAACTTCAACATCTAAAAGATAAATTAGACAATTTATTAACTCAATGTAAATTGTAATATCTCCTATTGTTTTAAATAAATCTTAATATTCTTGACTAGAGTCAAGAATTATATTTTACTAAAGTGTTATACTTTTTCGTTGTATTTTATAAATACATATATCTTTAGTATTTTAAAGATAAACTAGAAAAAAACAAGGAGATAATATGGCACTTTCAAGAAGAGATTTCTTAAAAAGTTCAGCGGCAGCTTCAGCGGCAGCAGCTGTAGGTATGGCGGTTCCTGCTTCAATGCAAGCAGCAGCTGATAAAGCTCAGAGTAATTGGAGATGGGATAAGGCAGCATGTAGATTCTGTGGTACTGGTTGTGGTATTATGATGGCTACTAAAAATGGTAGAATCGTAGCAGTTAAAGGGGATCCAGCAGCACCTGTAAATAGAGGTCTTAACTGTATTAAAGGTTACTTTAATGCTAAGATCATGTATGGAGCAGATAGACTTAAGCAACCATTATTAAGAGTTGATTCAAATGGTAAATTTGATAAACATGGTAAATTTGCACCTGTAAGTTGGGAAAGAGCTTTTGATGAGATGGAATTTCATATTAGAAAAGCACTTAAAGCTAGTGGACCTGAAGGTATTGGTGTATTTGGTTCTGGCCAATATACAGTTATGGAAGGTTATGCAGCTCAAAAGATGATGAAAGGTGGATTTAGATCAAATGCACTTGATCCAAATGCTAGACACTGTATGGCATCTGCTGTTGTTGGTTTTTACCAAACTTTTGGAATTGATGAGCCTTCTGGTTGTTATGATGATATCGAGTTAACTGATACTGTTATTTCATGGGGAGCAAATATGGCAGAGATGCACCCTATTTTATGGTCAAGAGTTACAGATAGAAAACTTTCTGATCCAGATAGAGTAAAAGTTATTAATATCTCTACATATAGACATAGAACATCAGATTTAGCTGATGAAGAGTTGATCTTTACACCTAGTTCAGATTTAGCTATGTGGAACTATATGGCAAGAGAAATTGTTTATAATCATCCAGAGTCAATTGACTGGGATTTTGTAAATAAACATATGGTTTTCTGTGCTCAACCTGTAAATATGGGTTATGGTATGAGAAGAAAAGGTGAGCCGTCTTTATTACCTGAGAGAGCTGATGGTTCTGCTGGTAAATATTCAGCTTTAGAGATGGAAACTATTAGAGAAGAGATGGTACATACAGTTTCTGATAATGAAGGACCTGCATTAGAACCATTTGGTTATAAAGCTGGTGATAAAATGGTTAATAAACCAGCTGGTCTTAAGCATTGGCATATCTCTTTTGAAGAGTATAAAAAATTCTTAGCACCATATACACTTGATTATGTTTGTCAAGTTTCAAAAGGTGATCCAGATGAGTCTGATACTGAATTTAAAAGAAAACTTAAATTAGTAGCTGATTTATATATTGAAAAAGGTAGAAAAGTAGTTTCTTTTTGGACAATGGGTATGAATCAACATACAAGAGGTACATGGGTAAATACATTATCTTACAATGTTCACTTTTTACTAAATAAACAAGCTGTTCCAGGTTCTGGTGCATTTTCACTTACAGGTCAACCATCTGCTTGTGGTACTGCAAGAGAAGTTGGTACATTTGCACATAGATTACCAGCAGATATGATGGTTAAATCTCCTAAGCATAGAAAAATTACTGCTAAAGGTTGGAAAATACCAGCTGGTGTAATTAATCCTAAAGGTCATCAACATATTATGAGAATTCATAGAGATCTTGAAGATGGTACTATGAAATTTGCATGGTGTAATGTTGTTAATCCTTATCAAGATACTGCATCTGCTACTCACTGGATTAAAGCAGCAAGACAAATGGATAACTTTATCGTTTGTTCTGATGGTTACCCAGGTATTTCTGCTAAGGTTTCAGATTTAATTTTACCTTCAGCTATGATTTATGAAAAATGGGGTGGATATGGAAATGCTGAGAGAAGAACTCAGTTATGGAGACAGCAAGTTTTACCAGTAGGTGATGCTATGTCTGATACTTGGCAATGGATTGAGTTATCAAAAAGATTTACAGTTGCAGATCTTTGGGGTGAGCAACCACTATTAAGTAATAAAGGTAAAACAGGTAAAAAAGCTAAAAATGCTGGAACACCTACACTTCCAAATTGTATTGCTGAAGCTAAAGCTATGGGATACTCTGAAGATACAACAATGTATGAAGTTCTTTTTGCAAATAAAAGAGCAAAATCATATAAAGTTGATTTAAATAACCCTATTCAAAAAGGTTATGACAATACAGAATGTATTGGTGATAAAAGAAATGTTAAAGGTGGAGATGGTAAAGTTTGGGAAGGTTATGGATTTATGATGCATCAATACCTTTTTGAAGAGTATGCTGACTTTGGAAGAGGACATGCACATGATTTAGCTGACTTTGAAACATACCATAGAGTAAGAGGACTTAAATGGCCTGTTGTTGATGGTAAAGAAACTCAGTGGAGATTTAATGCTAAATATGATCCATATGCAGCTAAAGCTACTAAGAAAACTGGTAATTCACATGCATTCTATGGACCACTTGCTAAAAATCTTTTACAAGGTGATTTACTTGGAGCTGATAAAGCTAAAGGTAAAAAATCTCTTAAAAATAGAGCTAAAATATTTGCTAGACCATATATGGATCCACCAGAAATACCAACTAAAGATTACCCAGTATGGTTATGTACAGGTAGAGTTCTTGAGCACTGGCATTCAGGTACAATGACTATGAGAGTTCCTGAACTTTATAGAGCTGTTCCAGAAGCATTATGTTATATGCATCCAGAAGATGCTAAGAAATATGGTGTTAAACAAGGTCAATTGGCATGGGTAGATTCAAGAAGAGGTAGAGTTAAAGCTAGAGTTGAAACTAGAGGAAGAAACCGACCTTCAAGAGGACTTGTATTTGTTCCTTGGTTTGATGAAAAAGTATTTATTAATAAAGTATGTCTTGATGCAACTTGTCCTCAGTCTAAACAAACTGATTACAAAAAATGTGCAGTTAAAATATACGCAGTATAAAAAAGGGGGTATGTTGTCTTGAGCAACATTAATCCTCATAAAAAAGAAAAGAAAGAGAAAAGATTATGGTAAGTGAACGAAGAAAGTTTATTTTAGGAACGGCGAGAGCTATTGGTTTAGCTGCTTTAGGTGGATTGGTATGGAGTGCTTATGTTGATGAAGTTACAGCAAATAAGTTAATATTAAGACCACCGGGTGCTTTAGAAGAAACAGATTTTTTAGCAACATGTATTAAATGTGGTATGTGTGTTGAAGCTTGTCCTTTTGATACATTAGTACTTGCTGGTCCTGGAGATAATAAGCCTTTGGGAACACCATTTTTTATAACAAGAGAGAGTCCTTGTTATATGTGTCCTGATATCCCTTGTGTGCCTGTATGTCCTACAGGTGCATTGGATATAACAAAAGTTTCAACTAATAATGAGCTTGATATAAATAAAGCTCGTATGGGTGTAGCTATTGTTGATGATAAGAACTGTATAGCATTTTGGGGAATTCAATGTGATGCTTGTTATAGAGCATGTCCTTTAATGGATGAAGCGATATTTTTAAAATATGAAAAAAATGAAAGAACAGGAAAACATGCTTTTTTAAAGCCTGTAATTAATACTGATATTTGTACTGGATGTGGGCTTTGTGAAAGAGCTTGTGTTACCAAAAAATCAGCTATTATTATACTTCCTCGTGAAGTAGCACTTGGTAAAGTGGGAGATCACTATATCAAAGGTTGGGATAAAGAGGATGAAAAAAGACTTGTAAATGCTGAGGCTGAAACTACTGTAACAAAAAGAAGTAATAGATCAGCGGCTGATTATGCGAATGATATGGGGGGACTATTAGATGACTAATTTATGGGCACATTATAGATTTCTTATATTAAGAAGAATTACGCAAGTTGGTTTGATGTTATTATATGTTGGCGGTAATATTTGGGGTTGGAGTTTTATACAAGGAAACCTAAGTTCTTCAATGCTTTTTGGATTTATACCTTTAAGTGATCCATTTGCGGCAATACAAATGTTTGCAGCAGGTGCGGTTATGACAACAAATTTAATTGTTGGAGCATTGTTAATCACAATAGCTTATGGTCTAGTAGGTGGTAGAGTCTTTTGTAGTTGGGTGTGTCCTGTAAATATTATTACAGATGCAGCTAATTATTTAAGAAGAAGACTTGGATTTAATCAAGTTCAAAAAAAACAACCAGCAAGTAGAAGTGTAAGATATTGGGTTATGATTTTAACTATAATTCTTTCATATATTTTAGGAGTAACGGCATTTGAATTTATCTCTCCAATATCAATAACTCATAGAGCTATTATATTTGGTCTTGGTTTGGGATGGACAGCAATGTTAATAATCTTCCTTTTTGATCTGTTTATATTAAAAAATGGATGGTGTGGTCATATTTGTCCTCTTGGTGGTTTTTATGGAACTATTGGGAAAGTTGGACTTATAAGAGTAGATCATGATGAAGAAAAATGTACTGCTTGTATGAAATGTAAAGAGGTTTGTCCAGAAAGTCAAGTACTTTTTATGATAAGTAAATCTTCTGAACAAATTTTAGATGGGGCTTGTACAAATTGTGGTAGATGTATTGAGGTGTGTGATGATGATGCCCTCAATTTCTCTATTAGAAAACTCGCAAAGGAGAAAATTAAAAATGAAAATAATAAATAAAATAGCTTTAAGTGTAGCTGTTGCATCAAGTATCTTATTAACGGGATGTGGTGATACTGCTAAAGTTGCAGCACCTGAAGTTGCAAAAGCATCAATAAGTGAAGAGTCTTTAGGACTTAGAAAGACAGATTTATATTCTGAAACTTTTGAAACAGTTGGTGAAGAGACAAAATATAGTACGGCAGCAGCTACTACATCAGAAACTTATGAGAGAGCATTTCAGGATGCTCCACCAATGGTTCCTCATGATGTAACAGAGTATTTACCAATTAAAATTAGTAGAAATGCTTGTCTTGATTGTCATGTACCAGGTGTTGCTGAGAGTATGGGTGCATTACCTTATCCTCCATCACATATGATGAACTTTAGACCTGATACTAACATTGCGTCTGATGGTAGAATAGAATTAAATGGTAAAGCTGTTGATAATACTTCAGATGAAGATCGTTCAGATGTGTCAATTAAAAAATTGACTAAATTATCTGGTTCTAGATTTAACTGTTCTCAATGTCATGCTCCTCAATCACAAATGAAGGCATTAGTTGAAAATACTTTTGAAGCTGACTTTACAAGTAAAGATGGTGCTAGTAAATCTAGTTATGTAGGTACTAGTTTAACTGATGGTTTAGATACATTAATTAAATAAGTAAAAAAATGAATAGAAGAGAGCTTTTTAGCTCTCTTGCTTCACCTTTTGAAAAAGAAGAGATGAATCAAGAGAGTATTGTTGTACGGCCACCATATTATAAAGATGAAAGAGATTTTTTACTCCTTTGTATATCTTGTGAAGATAAAATGTGTCAAAGTGCTTGTGAAGAAAATATTATAATCATTCAAGAGGATGGTACTCCTAAATTAGATTTTACAAATAGTGGCTGTACTTATTGTAATGATTGTGCAAAAGCATGTAAACCAAATGTCTTAAAAAAGAAATATAAACAAAATATTAATGTAACATTTAGTATAGACCCATTAAAATGTCTTAGTTGGAATCAAACAATGTGTTTTTCTTGTAAAGATCCATGTTTGGATGATGCAATAAAATTTGTTGGAATATTTAAACCAGAAATTAAAACTGATTTATGTACATCGTGTGGATATTGTGTGAAGGTATGTCCTACAAATGCAATATCTTTTATAATGAATGAAGATTCCGAAGAGAAAGAAAACGAAAGCGAAAAAGAAACTGAGGAGGAAACTTAAAATGGCAGTAAAATTTATATCTCATGTAGAGCAAGATAAAGTAGGTGGTTGGTATATTAAACTTACAGATACATTAGAAGAAACTGATGTAATATGTAAAGATTTAGATGAATATGCTACTCAAATTGATGAATTGGGTGGTGAATATGGTGGAGACATTGAAGTTGTATGGACAAGATCAAATCAACTCTCACCAGATAATTATCGTGATTTAGAAGAGAAAATGGCAATATTACAGGAAAAATATCAAGATGAGATAGATAAAATTAATGGTGATGATCAATCATCTGATGATGGGTTTAATCCAAATGTTTAAAATTTTATTTTTAGGTTTATTTATAATTTTAAATCTAAATGCAATGGACTTAAAGCCAACTTATATATATGAAGCTAGTGGAAGTGTTACAGATATTGTATCAAGTAAAGGTAAGATATATGTTGCTACAGATGCATCTGGTGTAGATATTTTTGATTTAAAAACTAAAAAATTAATAAATAAAATTAAAGTAGCTCAGATAAAAGATTTTATGGGTGATGTTATAGATGCTAAAGTTTACAATGTAGATATATATAATGATAAAGTTTTATTAACAGCACAAGCAGCAAAAGGCTTTAGAGAAATTCATATATATGAAAATGGTAAAGTTGAAACGGCTATTGGTATTGATAAAAAAATGTTTATTTCAAAAGCTAAGTTTATAGATGATGAACATATATTAATTTCTCTTTTAGGAAATGATATGTATCTATATAATTATAAATCAAAAAAGATGGTTTGGCGAATTGATGTAAGACCTCCTGATGCTGTATTTAATTCAACATTTGCAGATTTTGCTTTAAATGAAGATAGAACTATTGCTGTTGTAGCAGATGAAAGTGGTGATCTAAAAATTGTTGATATTCAAAAAGCAAAGGTTATACAAGTATTAGCTGATAGAAATCTTGATAAAGTTTTTAAGGTAGATTATAAAAATAATAAAATCATAACAGCAGGACAAGATGGTAGATGTTTTGTATATAATTTAAAGAATAATACAGATTATTTTTTAAGAGAAGAGCTTAATTGGTTTTTAATTTATGGTGCAGGATTAACTCCTAGTGGAAAACTTGGTGCATATGCAAGTGATGAAAATAATAATGTAACAGTATTTGATACTACTACAAAAAAAGAATTATATAAACTTGGACAAAATCTTATGACATTATCTTCAATTTTATTTATAAATGAAACTGAGATATTTGTAACTACAGATTCAAATAAATTTAATTATTATAATTTAAAGGATAAATAATGGAATATAATCAAGCAGAATTTTTATTTGAAACAGAAGTTCCTTCTGGTGAACTTATTGTTTCAAGAACAGATTTAAAGGGTATAATCACATATGCGAATGATACTTTTTTAGAAATTAGTGGATTTTCACATGATGAATTAATAGGAAAAAATCACAATGTTGTAAGACATCCAGATATGCCAAAAATTGCTTTTTCAAATCTTTGGGAAACAATCAAAAATGAAAAAAAATGGAATGGTAATGTTAAAAATATCCGTAAAGATAAAGGTTTTTATTGGGTAAATGCTACAATATCTGGTGTATATAAAGATGGTAAATTAGTTGAGTATAAATCTATTAGAGTACCAATAAGTAATGAAGAAAAAATGACTTCTCAAAAAGAATATGATGAACTTAAAATAAAAAATAATGAAAAACAAAGACATATTGTCTATAAATAATAAAAGGTAAATAAAATGAATATATCAAGTGTAGTAGTACAAACAGTTCCAAAATTTTTAGATAATGTTGTTGAAGCTTTAAAGAATAGTGATGCGTGTGATTATCACCTTCATGATGAAAAAGGTAGAATTATTGTAACTATAGAGGGTGAAGATGTATCTGAAGAGTTAAAAAAGATGAAGGTTATAGAAGTTATACCTCATGTTGTAAGTGCAGAGATGCAAATGGCATATAGTGAAGATGAACTTGAAGCAAATATGGAAAGACTTGAAAATGCAGATGTAGTACCTAAAATGTTAAAAGATGAGAATATTAAAGTAGAAGATATTATTTATAGAGGTGACTTAAAGAAAAAAGATCTTGAAGGATTCGCTAAAACATTTGATGATGTATAGTCTACAATAAGAAAGATTTAATTAAAAAAATCTTTCTTATTGTTTGTAAAAAATTTCCAATTTATAGGAACTATCTTTATGGTAGTTCCTTTTTTTATTCTATCAGTGTGTTTATCTAATATTATAATACTATTACAGTTATGTAATACTCCCACCATCCCTGGCATTCTTTTTTCAGATGCTTCAAAATATTCACCATCAAAAAAACCTGGAACTATAGTTGTTCTACCTTTTTTATTAAAAAAATCACTTTTCATTTTTGTGTGTATTGTATTGTGAAATACATCTTTATTACCAGTTAATTTTTGTAAAATAATTTTACCAAAAACTTCAAAAATAAGTGCTGCTGCTAAAGGATTACCTGGTAAATTTAGAATATATGTATTACCAATCTTACCAAATACAGTGGGTTTTCCTGGTTTTATCTCTATTCCGTCAAATAATACTTCCATATTAAATTCATTAAAGGCATCTTTAGTAAAATCTGCATCACCAACACTTACCCCACCACTAGTAATAATAAAATCAGAATATAAAGAATTTGAAATCATCTCTTTAAGAGATTCTATATTGTCTTTTGCCATACCTACAAATGTTACATCCGCACCCAATTCTTTTGCACGAGCAAGTAGGGTAGGTGTATTTGAATTGTATATTTGATAATCTTCAATCTTTTCATAATGTAATTTTAACTCTTCTCCACTTGTAAATACAGAAATTTTAGGCTGTCTATAAACTTTAATATGAGTTATACCTTGAGAAGATAGCATTGTAACTGTAGCAAAATTTATCTCATCACCATCAGATAAAATTTTATCCTCTTTTTTAATATCTTCTCCAAAAAATCTTATATGTTGATTTTTTTTAATATTATTAGGTAATAATATATAATCATCATCTAATTTAGTTACTTGTTCATATGGTATTATAGCTTCTATACTTGCAGGTACTCTTGATCCAGTCATTATTTTAATAGCTTGTGAAATATTAATATCTGTTTGTTTTGAAGAACCTGCTAAAATTGTATCAATAACCTTAACTTTTTGATTTGTATCTTTTAGTTTTACTCCATAGCCATCCATTGCTGAATTGTTAAATGTTGGAAGTGAATGTGTTGAATAAACATCTTGTGCACTAATTCTATTTTGTGTGTTTTCAATTGGTACGATTTCAAATGATACCTTACTGATATTTGAATCTATAATACTTAATGCTTCTTGTATAGAAATACTCATATCTATCCCTTTATTTTTAATATATATTTATATGTTATAATACCACATATCGCCTTATGGTGATTTAATTTTTACAAATAATATAAAAAGGTTCTATATTGGACGCAGGAACACAACTTATTTCATCTTCTACAACAACACATATATTTGCTATATTTGCATTACTTATTGTTATTGGTTTTAATTATTATACAGTTTATAAAGAGAAAAATTTTATGATAATGGCTCGAAGATTAAAAAAAGCTACACCATTTTTTCATTCTATAAATTTTATTATTGCATATTTAGGAGCAGTATTATCTGCATTTACACATGATCTTAGTCCAACAGTTATATTGATGATACCTGTAACATTATTTTTAATGATAACAGAGATAAAACGATATAAAAAAATGAGAGTAATTAGGATGAAGGATATTGAACTTCAAGAAGAATTTAAAGTATTTGCTAAGAAAATATATTTAGTTCAAACTTTTGCTATAGTTATGATGTATATTATTGCAGTACTTTTTTAATTAGTTACTATGCAATTTACTTTTCATAAAGATGTGGGAGATGATACACTTAAAATAGATGGAGATTTACATAAATATCTTTTTAAAGTAAGAAGACATAATTCAAATAAGAATCTTTTTTTTAGAAATATGGAAGATGATATTTTATATGAATATCAAATAATAAGTGTTAATAGAAGAGATACAAATTTTCAATTAGTAAATCAAGTGTTTAAACCAATTAAACCTAAAAAAGAGCTACATATAGGTTGGTGTAAAATTGATATTAAAAATATTGAAAAAATGTTACCATCCTTAAATGAGATAGGGGTAACAAAAATTACGTTTATAAATTGTGATTACTCCCAAAATAATATAAAAATAAACTATGAAAAATTAGATAAATTACTTATCAATTCATCATCACAAAGCGGCAGAAGTGATAAAATAGTATTTGACGTAGTTGGAAGTCTAAATGAGTTTAAAAAGCTTTATAGTGATTGCTATATGTTTAATTTTTCTCAAAATAGTATTCAAGAAAATATTGATGATATTAAAACAATTGTATTGGGTTGTGAAGGTGGATTTTCATCTACAGAAATAGAAATATTTAATACTAATAAAATAGTAGGTGTAAATTCAGATTTAATTTTAAGAAGTGAGACAGCAATTATAGCGATCGCAAGTAAAATTATTTTATAAAATAAAAAAAGGGTAACTCTTCAAGAGTTACCCTTTTTCTTACATAAATTTTAAGTTATATAACCTAGAGTATTTAATTTACCAACCTCGAATAACAGTATGACAAGCTACACAGTCGTTAAGGACTTTACCGTATTGAACGGCTGCTTCTGCATAATTATTATTTTTAATTGATATTTTTAAATTCTTAAGATCTTTATCTAAATTACCATGAATATTAGAGATAGCTTGAGTAGCTCTATTTCCATATGTAAAAGATTTTATATCAACTGTATCAAAAATTTTATTAGCATTGATAACAATATTGGTACCATCTAAAATTGTTGATTTTTGATTATAGAAAAAACCTTTTTGAATATCATTCATCCCTTTTTCCATTAAATCCATAGTTGCATTTATTGTCGTGTCATTAGCAGATGCGATTGTCGCACACGCTGCTAATGTTAGTATTAATCTTTTCATTTATACTATTTATTTAGTGTAGTTTTTTCCAAACTGATTTTTTCCATAATACAGCAAATACTGTAAATACCGCCATATATAATAAGAACCAAACACCCATAGACTCTCTAACAGGTTTAGAAGGATCTCCAGTATTTTCTAAGTGTTGTATAACTTTATGCGCTGCTTCTTTTGTTAATCCAACTGCTGGCATAGCTGTTCCATGTAATTGAGATTGAGGATCTTCTATAATTGTTTCTAAGAAGTGTGTCCCTTTTGCTCTTAAAATCATAGCTAAATCTGGTGGTAATGTACCCATATATTTTTTAATACTATCTTCATACTCTAGAACTTGAATATCAAATGCTAAAGAATCTTTTTCATATTTAAATCTTGGTTTTTGACCAATTTGAGTCCATTTTTCACCCATAACTTTGTTATCATATCTATTTGCATGACATCTACCACAAGCATCAATATAAACCTCTTTAGGTGTTAAATCTTTTTTTGCAATTGATTGCATGTAAGCTACCATATCAGCAATTTCAGATGGTTGCATCCAATTATATGCTGGCATAGGATGTGATTTCCCACTTTCAGCTGTAAACTTATGTGCTACATTTGAAGCTTTTGCAGGATCTGCAATAAATGCTGCAAGATACTTAGAATCTAACATAGAACCATAGTTACTTAAATCTGGTGGGTTAACACCATAAGTTGCTGCAGATGTTACTGCATCCATAGGAGCAGGCATATTTTCTGCATTAATAGAGTGACAAGCTGTACAATTTGACATTACAAGCTCTTTACCATTTGCTACATTACCAGCTTTAACAGCTGGCATATCTGCATATGTAAAATTCTTACTATCTACATGAGCATGCATTTGCGAGTGTGCAAATGGTTCAACTCCCCAATATGTTAGAAGTGTAAAGAATACAACTACTGCTAATATTTTTAATTCTCTCATTATTTTCCCCTTACGCTTTCTTTTTTTCCATCGATGTGATGATTGGTAATGCGATCCATAAAGCAAAAAATAATAATGCTGAAATAAGACCTATAGTACTAAATATACCACTTGGAGGTACTTTACCCATAACTGATAATACAATTAAATCAATTAACAAAATCCAGAACCACATAAAGAACATTGTTCCTCTTTTGTGAGCAGGAATTGCATTTGGACTTCTATCTAAGAAAGGTAATAATATAAAGATTACTTGTGAGAAAGCAAATGCTATTAAACCAATATCTTTAGAAAATGGTCTTAAAATT
This sequence comes from Arcobacter sp., assembly GCA_030635995.1. GTDB lineage: Bacteria > Campylobacterota > Campylobacteria > Campylobacterales > Arcobacteraceae > CAIJNA01. The sequence continues at coordinate 16,131 of DAOVXU010000007.1, forward strand.
TCATATGACCATAAGAAATACCACTCAGGGTAAATATGTGCAGGAGTTTTAAGCCCATTAGCCATATCAAAGTTAACTGGATCCATTGCAAAGTTAAAGTGATAAAAGACTAAATAGAAGAAGAAAATTAAGAAAAATGACATAACCATAAAATCTTTTGCTAAGAAATCCCACTGGAATCTAATAACTTTAGAATTTTTAGTATCACCATCTAAATATTTTTTTGCTTCTTCATCAAAATCTATCTCTTCACCCTCTTGGTTATTAACATGTGGTATTCTAAGTGTTCCAAAGTGAAGAACAATAACACCAATAATAACTAATGGTAAAAGAAATACATGTAACATAAAGAATCTTGTAAGGTAAGCATCACCAGGAACATAATCCCCTCTAATCCACTCAACAATACCATTCATCTCTAATGAACCTAAACTAAATAAGTTTGTAATAACCATACCAGCCCAATAAGACATTTGTCCCCAAGGTAACATATATCCAGAAAATGCTTCAGCAGAAAAAGATACGAATAAAATCATACCAGAGATCCAAATCATTTCTCTACCTTGTTTATAAGAACCATAATAGATACCTGTAAACATATGGATATAAATTAGTAAAAATACAACAGAAGCTGCAACACCATGGATATGTCTAAATAGCCATCCATAACCTACCTCTTGCATAATTGTATAGTTTACACTATCAAATGCTAATGCTACATCTGGTTTATAATACATTACAAGAAAAATTCCTGATATTGTAAGTAATCCAAATGTTACAGCAAGAATCATACCCATTGCCCATAAGAAGTTAATATCTTTTGGGATCCAATATTCTTCAGCTAAAACTCTTTGTAAAGTTTTTACACCTAATCTTTGATCTAACCAGTCACCGACAGAAGTTGCTTTTGTAAAATGTGCCATCTTCTATTCCCCCTTAAGCTTTAGGATCTAATTCTACTTTTCCAAGTAGACCAGATTCTTTCATTTTGTTGTAAGCATCACCAGCTTCACCTAATACTAAAGTAGTTCCATCAACTTTAAATGGTGGAATTAACATAGGAAGTGGAGCAGGTACTCTTGTATTTATACCAGAAGCATCAAATTCAGCACCATGACAAGCACAAGCAAACATTGTTTTATCTTTTTTATATGCAGGTATACAACCTAAATGTGTACATAGTCCTATACATACTAAAAATCTGTTATCTCCAATAATAACATCTCTAGCTGCACCATCTTTAGATGCTTTAGCTATCATCTCTTTAGATTTTTTTAGGATAAACACAGGTTTACCTCTCCACGATTCTGTATATAATACATTTTCTTCAACTGATGAAACATCAACTAAAGTAGAACCAGCAGCTTTTACGCTTGGAAGTGGATCCCAAGCAGCTTTCATTCCACCTAAAGCAAATACACCACCAACGGCAGCACAAGCACCAAATGCAATTCCCATTGCATCTCGTCTATTTATATCTTCAGACATTCTTATTCCTTTTAATAAATTTTTTACATTATAATATATTATAACTTAAAGTGGAATGACTTGTATTAAAATTTAAAAAAACTTTTAGAAAAGTGTATATAAAAGGAATGATATGATTTAAATAATTGAAATTATGCTTCAATTTCTATATTTTTATCACCAGTTTTTGCTTTACTTATTGCATCATTTAATTTTTCCATAATAGAGTTATATGTGTCTTCATCTGCAACTTGTGTTATTCCAAAGATTAAATTTAGTTCTTCATCTTTTTCTTGAATATTAAATAGTTCATTTATTTTTTCTGCAAGTATCATAGCTCCACTTAATGAGGTATTTGCTGTTAAAATTATAAGTTTATTATTATCAAATCTTCCAAAATAATCATTTGCTCTAATTTTGTGATTTATAATACCACCTAGCAATTTATATAAGTTCTCATCATCATTATTTATCTCCGTTAATATACATGAAAATTCAGTTTTATATCTATGTGATCTTGATAATTCTTTTTCAATTATCTCTTCAATAAATGATTGCGTATAAGCACCTGTAGTAATATCTTTTTCAATTAAATCAATTAAATTAACTGACGAAATAGCGTCATTAGTAAGATTTGAACTATTTTGTATATCATTTTTATATTCTATTTCATTATAATTAATATGTACCATAAGCGCAATTGTATATATAAAAGTTGTAAGTAATACATTTCCAACAATGATTGCATCAAACATCTCTTTATAGATAAAATCTGATGGTAAAGAATGGACCATAATTATAGCTAATGCACCTTTTGCACCTGCATAAGTTAATCCTCTTGACCATCTATATGGTAACTTTAATTTTATCATCATAGAGCTAATAGCAATAAATCTAATTACTGATGTAATGAAAAATATAATTAAAATTTCTTTATAATAATATATAAGTGATTCTATATGTATAATATTAGCTAGAATCATAAAAACTATAGCATTAGCAAAAATTCCAATAAATTCTGACTCCTTTTTATATTCTCTAAAATTCTTTTTTGTTAATGCAGGTACTTTTTTAATTAAAGTCATTAATGATGATTCAACATCATCAATATCGGAAATAAAATTTGACATCTTTTTATTTGTCAATTCTTTATTTATTAGATATTTAAATGTTAATACAGAAGTAACAATAGATAATATCCCTGCTATATGAAAATGTTCAGCAATCATAAAAGATATAATTACTATAAGATATATAACTAAAAATTGGTCAAATGAATTTTTTAAAATTTTAATTGTAAAATATCCAATATAAGCAATAATTATTCCAATAATTGTAGATAAAAATAATACTTTAAGTAAGGTTGTATTTATATCTAGTATTGTAACATCTCCACCATTTATCATAGGTATTGCTATAAAATAATATATAATTAATGCTGTAACATCATTAAATAATGATTCTGATTCTGCATATATTTTTAATTTTTCAGGTAATTTAAATTTGGACATAATACTAGCAACAGTTATTGCATCTGTAGCCATAAGCATAGAAAATAATGCTATTAACATACCAATCGTAAATGTATATTGAGGCATTAAATACGGAGTGATAAAAACAGCTATAGTTATTGAACCTACTACAGCTACAACAGCCAAATAAAATATTTCTTTATAGTGTTTTTTTAATTCATCTGCTGATATGTTAAGAATATCTGGTAAAAGTATTACTGGTAACATAAGGTAAAGTATTTCATCAAAATTATCATGTGACACTGATAAAACATCTGGATACACAAAAGATAAAATAAATGAAAATACAATTAAAGTTAATGTGGTAGGTACTTTTATTGAAGTTTCAACTATCCTAGATAAAAGGATAAAAATTAATAATATCGTAAAAAGTAGTAACATAACATCAACCTCTTTCTCTTAGTATATCAAATTTTCCTTTAGAAGTGCCATTTTAATATTGTACATTTGGCAATGTTTATTATTACACCACATGGGAGATAATAAAGAATCGTCACTAATTCCAGCAGTTACTCTTGATATAGATACATCAGGAGGAAGCATTTTTATAGATTTTACAAGTGTATCTATATATAATTCTTCATCTATAGGTGTAAATTTACCCTCTTTAAAATCTTTAGTTAAAATTGTATTTTTAACTACATATAGTGGATGAAATTTAATCGAATCAAGATTTAATTTTAAAGATTCCTCAACACTTTTTAGCATCATCTCTTGGGTTTCATCTGGAAGTCCAAATATCATATGACCACATACTAAAATATCTTTTTGTTTAGTTTTTAAAATCCACTCTTTTATATTTGCAAAATCGTGTCCACGATTAATCTTTTCTAGTGTTGAATCGTAAACTGTTTGTATACCATACTCTATCCAGATCTCTTTTGTCTTATTTAGTTTGGCTAAATAATCTAATATTTCATCTGTAATACTATCTGTTCTAGTACCAATACTAAGTCCAACTACATTTTCAAAACTAAGTGCTTTTTCATATAAAGCTTTTAATGTTTCAAATGGAGCATATGTATTTGTAAATGATTGAAAATATATTATAAATTTTTTAGCATTAAATTTATTTGTTAATATCTCTTTTGTATTTTCAAATTGAGCTTGAAGCTGTAAAAGTTGATTTTCTAATAATGGATTATTTGGATTATCTGGATGTAATTTAAAATCTGATTTTTTTTCTTTTTCTAAATTAGGGGCAAAAGAATCGTTTTCACAAAACGTACAACCACCTTTTGCAACTGTTCCATCTATATTTGGGCATGTAAAACCAGAGATACTAATAGGTATCTTATATACTTTCTCCCCATATTTCTTTTTCCAATATCTTCCAATAGTGTTTAATGTAGTCAATTTATATATTACCTATAATCTATTCTACGAAATAATCGCCATCAAAACTAACCATAGAATAGTTTATCTCTTTACCTAAAGCATTTTTTAAATCATCAACAGATAAATATTCTAATGAATCAGCTTCAATATATTCTTGTACTTCATCTTTAGAATTAACAGCATTTATTAGTTCCTCTTTTGTTGGTGTATCTATTCCATAAAAACAAGGGTATTGAATCATTGGAGATGCTACTCTAAAATGAACTTCAGCAGCTCCAGCATCTTTTAACATTTTTACAATTCTTTTACTAGTCGTTCCTCTTACAATAGAGTCATCAATAACTACAAGTTTTTTACCCTCTATTAATGATCTCATAGGTGAAAGCTTCATTTTTACTTTCATATTTCTCATCGCTTGA
>DAOVXU010000146.1 GCA_030635995.1 Arcobacter sp.
ACAGGTGGTTTGGCATTTGGCGCAATACAAACTAAATCAAGTCCAGCTTCATCTGCTAATGCTAAAGCTTCTTTAGAACTAATTACACCAAAAGATTCACCATCGTCACCATTACATCTAACTTCTCTAAAACGAATATTTTCGTTCATTAATACATCATCTTCTTTTTTACTTTTGAAACTCAAATTTTATCCTCTTGTTTTTTATTTATCAGCATTGTGAAAAAGTCTGCTTTAGACATTTCACTTCTTTCTCTTTTTCTTCTATCTCTTAAAGCTATAGTTTGATTTGCAACTTCATCATCACCAACAACTATTATCATAGGAACTCTTTGTTTTTCAGCAGTTCTTATTCTTTTATTTAAACTTTCATTTTTAGAAAAAATATCACTATCAATATCAAGTTCAATTAATTCTTGTTGTAATTGTTTTGCATACTCTTGGTGAGGTTGGGCAATTGGAACAATACTTACTTGAGTAGGTGCAATAGAAAATGGAAATTCTCCAGCACAATGTTCCGTTAAAATCCCTATAAATCTTTCAAATGAACCTAAAATGGCTCTATGTATCATTACAGGTTTTTCTCTTGTATCTTCTTGTGTAGTATAATGTAAATCAAATCTTTCAGGTAGATTCATATCAACTTGGATAGTTCCACATTGCCATTTTCTACCAATTGCATCAAGAATCTTTATATCAATTTTTGGACCATAAAATGCTCCACCACCTTCATCTATTCCATAAGTGTAACCATTTTCATCTAAAGCATCCATTATACCCTGAGTTGTAGCTTCCCAAAAAGCATCATCACCAATTGCTTTTTCTGGTTTAGTTGATACTTCCATCTCATATTTAAAATCAAATGCGTTCATTAAACTTTCTACAAATTCAATAACTTCAATAATTACTTCTTTAACTTGAATTGGCATACAAAAAATATGAGCATCATCTTGAGTAAATTCTCTTACTCTAAAAAGTCCATGCATAGCTCCACTCATCTCGTGTCTATGTACTACACCATACTCAAAGTATTTAAGTGGTAAGTCCTTATATGATACTAAATCATCTTTAAATATTTCAATATGACCTACACAGTTCATAGGTTTCAATCCATACTCTTGCCCATCAATTTCTGTAAAATACATATTTTCTTTATAATTTTCATAGTGTCCAGATTTTACCCATGCTTCAGCTTTTAAAATTTCTGGAGCTCTAACTGGCTGATAGCCTCTTATTCTATGAGCTTTATATAAAAGTTGTTCTAATTTACCTCTTAATCTTGCACCATTTGGTAACCATAATGGTAACCCTGCACCTACATCATCAGAAAAAGTAAATAATTTTAAATCAGTTCCAAGTCTTCTATGATCTCTTTTTGCAGCTTCAGCCATCATTGTTACATAATCTTTAAGTTCTTGTTTATCAAAAAATGAGATACCATATATTCTTGTAATCATCTCATTTTTTTCATCACCACCAAGATATGCACCAGCAACTCTTATAAACTTAAAGTTTCTTATATTTCTAGTGTTATCAAGATGTGGACCTTTACATAAATCCTCAAAATCACCTTGAGTGTATGTAGTTAAAACATCATCAGTGATATTTTTAAGTACCATTTGTTTTAGGGGATCATCAGCAAATTTTTTACTAAATTCATCTCTTGAAATTTCAGCTCGAACTATTGGAAGTTTTCTTCCAGCTATCTCTTTCATCTTTTTTTCAATAATTTTTAAATCATCACTATTTAGATGTTTTAACACCTTAAAGTCATAATAAAAACCTTCACTTACAACAGGTCCAACAAAAAATTGTGCTTCTGGATGAAGTTCTTTAATAGCTTGAGCCATCATATGAGCAGTTGAATGTCTTAATATCCCTAATGCGTCAGAAGTGTTAGATGCGATTACCTCTTCACCTTCTAAATTTAAGGCTTTTGCAGTTTGGAGATCATATACTTGACCATCCTTTTTAATACCTATGCAATCCAATAAAATCCTTTTTAAAATATATTAACAATATTCTAACATAATTTACTTAAAATAAAAATTTTAACAATTCTAAATTTTCCTTTTATTAATTGCCAAGTAAAATTATTATATCATCTATAATAAATATATAAAATATAGGAAAAATTATGATCCAAGATATTACAAAAATGATTGATTCTCTACCTCCCTTACCTAAAACACTTATGGAGCTAGAAGAGTTTAGGAAAAAACCTACACAAGAAATTTCAGAACTTTTAACAATTTTAGAAAAAGATCCACTTATTTTAGCAACATTACTTAAAATAGCAAATTCTGCAATGTTTGGTTTTAGACATAAAGTTGAAACTACAAAAAAAGCTATAGAACTAATAGGGATAAATTTTACCTTGTCAATTGCTTTTGGTAGTGCTATAAAAAGTACTTTAAATACAAATTTAGAAGCATATAATATTACAGCTGATCAGTTTATTGAATTGGCAAATATGTCATCAAACTTATTGGTTAAATGGATAGGAAAATTGGATCTACAATTAAAAGAACAATTATTGCTTCCAGTATTTTTACAAGAAACTGGCAAATTTGTATTATCAAATATTGCAAAAGAATATAATAAGACAGATGCTTTTTATAAATCTATACAAAATGATTTTACAAAAATAGCACAAATTGAGGCAAATCATTTTGAATCTACATCTTCACAAATAACAGCTGCTATTTTTGAGCAGTGGGGATTGGATGATAAATTAATTAATATTATTAGATATGTTGATGATATAGAACATTGTGATAAAGTGTATTTAAAAGAGGTTCAAATTTTAAATGTATTGAAAATATTATGTAATCCCATTGAGCCATTAAGTGATAAAGCTGTTGAGGTAGGTATTCAAAAAGCTAAAGAGTACAATTTAGATATAAGAGGTTTAGAAAAAGCTATTGAAGTGATGCAAGATAGAATACTAGATGCCATGTAAAAAATATGGTTCTATTGATATAGGACTAAAAAGGATAGGTGTCGCTACATCTTTAGCACTAGATATTGTTACACCACATCAAGCAATTTTACGAAAAAATAGAAATCAAGCTGCTTTGGAAGTTGATAACTTTCTTATAGAATGGGAGATTGATACATTAGTAGTGGGTTTTCCATCGGCTAATGACGAGATGCAAAGAAGAATTCAACATTTTGTAAAACTTTTGAATTTTGATAAAGAGATAATATTTCAGGAAGAAAATATGAGTTCGATTGAAGCAGAAGATTTAATCAAAGGTGATATTAAATATAAAAGAGATGGTAGAATTGATAGCCTTGCAGCTAAAATTATACTTGAGAGATATTTAACTAAAAAATAACTCTCAAATAATTAATATAATTTACTTTCTATTTTTCTGCTAAAATTTCAATTTTTTCAATAATATCAAGTTGTTCAATAGAATCTAAAACTTTAAAACTTTCTTTATCTTGAACTTCAATATTTCCAAATACTGTATGACCACCATCTAAATGAGGACAAGGTACAAAAGTGATAAAAAACTGACTACCACCTGTATTTTTACCAGCATGTGCCATAGATAAAGTACCTTTTTTATGAACTTGACCTTCAGTTGATGTTTCACATTCAATTGCCCAATCAGGTCCACTTGTACCTGTACCATCTGGACAACCACCTTGTGCCATAAAACCTTCAATAACTCTATGAAAATTTAAACCATTATAAAAACCATCTTTTGCAAGTGAAGCAAAATTTGCAACTGTATTTGGTGTATTTTCAGGTGTAAGTTTTATTATAATTTCACCTTTTGAAGTTGTAAATTTTGCATATGCAAATTTTGATAATTCCTCAGTTGAGTATTCATATTTTTTTAGTTCTGTATTTCTTCCGAACATATTTTTCCTTTTTCTTAATTATTTTTTGAGATTATAGCAACATTTGGTTCAAGATAGTTTAATTTTACTAAAATATCAACCATCTCTTTAAAAATAGGTACGGCAGAATTTGAAGCATAGTAGTAGTACCAGTACTTTCCAGTAGATATTGGATTGTTTACAGTTACACCAATTGTAAATCTTCTATTTTTATCATTTACAAATCCAAAAAATGAACTCATATATTTTCTTTTATATTTTCCACCTCTTGCTATATTTGCTGTTCCTGTTTTTCCACCTATTTCTAAACCATCATATATAGCTTTTTTGGCTGTTCCATCTTTTACGGTTTTTATAAGTAGTCGTTTCATAATATTTGCTGTACTTTTTGAAATAACTTGTATAGGCTGATGTGTTAGTTCTTTTTGAACAATCATGGGAGTTATGATTTTTCCATCATTATTAAAAACTGTATAAGCTTTTAGTATTTGCATAAAACTTGAGGTCATCCCTTGTCCATAAGATACTGTTGCTTTAAAAACATTATCTTTACCTTTATCTTCACCTGCTCTTAGTTGATAAACACTTGGCATTGTTCCAACTTTTTCATATGGTAAATCAATACCTGTTTTTTTAGTGATACCAAATCTTTGGTAACCTTCAAGTATTTCTGCACCTTTTAATCTTTGAG